>CAMOYS010000007.1 GCA_946630435.1 uncultured Caryophanales bacterium
GCACTCCAATATTTGTGGGACATGTTGATAATCCTACTATTCAATAGTAAAACCGTTCTCTAATATTCCAGTGTTTAACTGAATTTGCCCATTTTTACCCCAAAAAGAGGGAGGAACGAAGGGTACGCATTGATATAAAAGCACATCATAAATAGAATCAAATAAGCGATATAACGTTGCACGTGAAACGTCCGAAGTTTTATAAATGCCATTAACTTTCATATCAAAGTGGGTGGCATTTTTGTTACTAAATTAGACATAAATTAAAATGCTCTTTTAAATATATTTTTTCTTGTCAGCGTAATTCGTTATTGTAAATCTGAAATATGTGCTATAAATAAAGTACCTATTTAAAATAATTCTTTATTCAAAAGGGGGACATTGTATGAATAAAAAATTAAGTATCTTTCTATTAGGGTCATTTCTAGTTGCACTTGGTCTCGGCTTTCTTAATGCATCTATAAATCGAAATAATATTAGTAAAGTTGATGCAGCTAATTCTTATTTAGAATTTAAAGATGATGTTGCCACTTTAGGCAAATATCCTCAAACAATAAGTCATGAAAGTGTGTTTTCCATTAAGACTTATGGTGTTCAAGATCCTAATACAGGATGGTACACATATAACGATAAGACTTATGTGATTAAAACAGTTGAACTAGACACAGATTATCGTGAAACTGAAAAATTTAATGATGGAAGTAACGTTAAAGATTATGAAAATATCGAAAAAGCATTTTTAGTGGAGGATTTAAAATGGGAAGTTTTATCCATTAAAGATGGCTATGCAAACATCATTTCAACAAGAGTTATTGAACGTCAAGTATTCGATAATAGTAATCAAAAAGACTATAAGAAGTCCCTTATTTATGCGTTTAATAATTCGGTCTTTTATGGGATGGCCTTTACTGAAGAAGAAAGAAATTACCTTAATATATTTGATTCAACTGAAACATATTATGTTAGTTTGCCTGAAGAATCAGAACTTAATGGATATGAAGATAAAAAGCTAGAATATCCTTCTGATTACGCTATAGCTTCTAAATTATCTGGCAGTTATCGTAGTGGTGGTAGTACTTATGTTAACGCTCCTTTTTGGACAAAAACAATTACCTCAGAAGGTGATAGAATTAAAGTCTTTTGGTCTAAACAATCTACAACTAACTGCGTTACCGCTGATAGTAAAATTGGCATAAGACCAGTTCTTAAGGTTTTATATAATAAAGGACAAGGTGGTGGAGGTGGAACACCTTCATCTAATCCATCATCTATAGGAAATGTTCCTCTTATTATTGGTATTATCTTTACTATTTTAGGAGCTGGTGGACTTACTACTTTCTTTATTCTTTGGTCTAAAAAGCATCAAGCTGGTAAACCTCCTCTTTGGCTCATAATTTCAATTGCAGGATCATTAGTTATTTCTGTAGTTGGTTTAGGTTGCTTTGCTGGAGGATTATCCGGTGGCTCTGGTGGAGGTTGCTTACAAACAGGCTATTATGTTCAAGAAAGCCAATATAGTGGCGGTGGTATCGTTCAAGTTGGTTATACTGCTTGGTTAATTAAGTCTGATGGCACTGCTTCTTATTGTAGCCACTTAAAAGATAATAATACTGCTAGTGATTTTGCCCCTGATAATTATATGACTGGTAAATACACAATAAACGGCTCTAAACTAGTTATCGATATTCCAAAGCATGAAATTCAAAACTTCGGAACAGTTGGAGGAACATTTACTTTCACCATTAAAAGCTGCACTTCTTTCAAAAATAATATTGATACCTATAACTGGGTGAGAGGTGAATAATTATGAAATACTGTACAAAATGTGGCGCACAAATGAATGATGACGCTTTATATTGCCCAAAATGCGGAACAAAAGTTAATGAGGTTATTGAAGAAAATAAAACTAGTGAAGAGCCTATTAATAATGAATCTTCTAATATAGCCTCTAATCAAAACACAAAACAAAGAAAAGCTATTCATGAACAAAAAATTATCGAATTCCTTCCAATATCTTTAGCAATTATTGTTGCTTCAATTATTGTTTGGATTATTGATTCTACCGCTCAATTAACTGGTATAGGTCATATAATGCCACTTCTTTTATTCATTTTATTCTCCGGTGGCTATAGTGCTATTTCCATGGTTAGAGCGATTAAAACTTTGAATCGCAAAATGTATTTCAATTCGATTTTATCATTCGTTTTATTTGCGTTATTAGTTACTTGTTTCTTTGTGAATCTTGTCATGCTATTTAGTAGATAAGTTGAGACAAAAATAATAAAAAACCTGTAAGACCTCGCCTCAATTCCTTAAAAAGCGAGGTTTTTCTTTTACTAAATTTGAGCGTTATAAATGACTTTTATTTTAATAAATCTTAGAATAGAAACGCTTATAAATTGAATTGGAGAATCAAGTTATGAATAAATATGTTCTTGGAATCGATGGCATGAGATGTGGGATGTGCGAAACTCACGTTCAAGATACTATTCGTAAAAATATAAACGTTAAATCAGTTAAAGCATCTCATTTAAAAAAAGAACTTGTTGTTATAACAGAAGAAGATTTATCTCTTGATGATTTCCATAAATTCTTAGATCCTACAGGTTATGGAATCACTTCATTTAATAAAGGAGAAGCAATTAAGAAACTATTAGGATGGAAGTAATATTATGCCAGAATATGCTTACCCACTTATTGGAATACCTTTAATCTTTATCTGTACCACTCTTGGTGCTCTTTTTGTTTTCTTCATTCGTAATAAAGAAATATCTCCTCGCTTAAATAAAATCTTTACTGGTTTTGCAGCCGGCGTTATGTTTTCTGCTTCCTTCTTCTCATTAATTAAACCAGCCTTAGAATCTGAAGTAACATATATGCCTTCTTGGGTAGTTGCTGCCATTTCTATTGCTTTAGGTGCCTTATTTTTATGGGGCATTGATAAACTTGTTCCTCACTTCCACAGCGCGGAAAAACAAGAAGAAGGATTGCCTACTAGAGCAATGTCTAAGACATCAAAGATGTTTTTAGCGGTCACAATTCATAATGTTCCAGAAGGTTTATCAGTTGGTATTGCTTTTGGGGTGGCTTTATCTCAAGGTGGTAACCCAGCTTTATTAATGGGCGCTTTACTTCTTGCTATTGGTATTGGTATTCAAAATATTCCTGAAGGAGCAGTGGTTTCTCTTCCAATTAAAGGTGAAACCGGTTCTTCTTCCAAAGCTTTTATATTTGGTATGTTATCAGGAATTGTTGAACCTATTGCTGCAGTTATTGGTTTATTTTTAGCGATGCAAATTCAAGGTATTATGCCTTGGGCATTAGCGTTCGCTGCCGGTTGTATGATTTATGTTGTAGCGGAAGAAATGATTCCAGAAATGACTAGTGAAGGTCATGACCACTTTGGAGTGTGGTCTTTTATCATTGGTTTTATTATCATGCTCGCTTTAGACTGCATTCAATTTTAAATATATTAAAATAGATTAATAAAGTATAATAAACACATGAATTCTAAAGTTGTATTTAACGCGGCAGTTTGCATTCTTGGAATACTAATTATTTTTATCCACGTCGTTAATATCATTTTAAAGAAAGATAAAAGAAAAGATGAAAAAGCCTTGTTAGCGTTCTTTGTTTTTACAATGTTTCATCTTGCCTTATATCTCACCTTTATTTTAATTAAAGAGAAATACACTAGTAATAATTATATTATTACTTTCTACACTATATTCTATATTATGAATAACTTGGAAGTGTTTCTTTTCTATCAATATTTTTCATGTTATTCAAACTTTGAGAAAAAGATCAAAGACACTTTTAACATCATTAATGTAGCCATATTTTTAATATTCGTTATTTCCGATATTGTAAATATCTTTGCCCATATGTATTTCACCGCAGTTGATGGGATATATACAAGATCTGACTTTATGATACTTTCTCAAGGTTATCAATTTGTAATGCTTGCTATTGTCTTTATTTTAGTATTAATAAACAAAGGACTAAATTTCCGTGAAAAGATTGCTTTCTCTTTATATTGCATTCTTCCAATAATCTCGATTATTGCTCAAAACATTTTCCAAGGTTATGCGATTGCCTACGCTACACTATTAGTTGCAATTGAAATCTTGTTCCTTTTCTTAAATGTTGAAAAAAATATAAAGATAAGAGAGGATGAGGAAAAACTTAAAGACGCTCATATAAAAATAATGGTGTCACAAATCCAACCTCACTTTGTTTATAATACCCTTTCTTCAATTTCGACCTTAATTCCTATTGATCCTGAAAAAGCTCAAAAAGCTCTTGATGATTTCTCTAATTATTTAAGAATGAATTTCTCCACTTTAACCGAAACTAAACTCGTTTCATTTGAAGATGAACTTAAACATATTAGAACCTATGTTAATCTCGAACAGATGAGATTTAAAGAAAGAGTCCAGGTTATTTATGATATTAAAGTGTCTTCTTTCAGCGTTCCTCCTTTAAGTATCCAACCGTTGGTTGAAAACGCGATTAAGCATGGCATTTTAAAAAGAATTGAAGGTGGAGTAGTTGAGCTTAATACTTATGAAGATGACAATGCTTATATCGTAGAAGTAATTGATAACGGTATTGGTTTTGATATGAATGAAGTCGATTTAAAGAGCAATAAACATATCGGCTTAAATAATGTTAGACATCGTATTTTAACAATGACTCATGGTGAGATTACTCTCAATAGTGAAGTCAATAAAGGCACCAAAGTAGTTGTTAAGTTCTTTAAATAAAATATGCCAAGTAATAAAGAATATTTAGATTACGTTCGCGATTTATTAAGAGAAGTTAATGGAATCTCCTATAAAAAGATGATGGGAGAATATGTTTTATATAAAGATAATATTGTTTTCGGTGGTATATACGATAACCGTTTTTTAATTAAGAAATGCAGTTATAGTGAATCTTTAAACCTTAAAGAAATTATTCCTTATCCAACTTCAAAAGGTCTTTATTTAGTTGATATAGAAAACCCTGATGAAGTTAAAGAAATCGTTTTAAATTTAGTTAAAGATTTAAAAGAATAATTATCGATTTTTCCCAAACACTTGAGTTCCTATATGGTTTTTTTACAAAATAGGAGCTTTTTTATTTGTTGAAAAATTTTTCTTACCTTAAGGTTCATTTAAGGTTCGCTTCTTATAATAAGAGCACAAAAGGAGGTAAAACATATGGAAAAAGAGAAAGTAATTACCGTGATGAAACGATATGAACTTAAGTACGAACTTAATAAAGAACAACTCGAATTCTTTATGGAAAAAGTCTTAGAACATATGAAGATTGATAAATATGGTTTAACTTCTATTGCCTCCCTTTATTACGACACGCCGAATTATTATTTAATAAATCGATCAATCGAGAAACCAAAATATAAAGAAAAGATCAGATTAAGAAGTTATGGTTTAGCCAATGAAAACTCAAAACTCTATCTTGAAATCAAAAGAAAACTAGATGGAATCGTTTATAAAAGAAGAATCCCTATCTTAAATAAAGAAATGGATGAATTTATTAATCATGATGGCGAACTTGATAATAGCCAGATAAGTCGAGAGATAATGGCGTTTAAAGAAAACTATGGAGTTCTCGAACCTAAATATCTCATCATCTATGACCGTATCGCCTTATATCAAGATGATTCTGATCTTAGAATTACAATCGATAAAAACCCTAGATATCGTGTTAAAGACTTAAATCTAACAACATCTTTAGATGGAGAACCTTTATTGGATAAAGACTCCGCTATCCTAGAAGTTAAAGTTCAACATTCTGTCCCATTATGGCTAGTGGAAATCTTAACCAAAGGAAAGATCTATCAAACAAGTTTCTCAAAAGTAGGAACCGCTCATAAAAAGGAATATTTAAGAAAACAAAAAAATCAAATAAGCATCAAGAACTCTATCGAATTAGAAAGAAAAGGAGAGTATAACTATGGATTCACTATTTAATCTATTAAGTACAGTAGATAAGGTATATATTTGCCTTATCATCATGGGTATCACATTTGCAATTGGCTTAGTTTATACCTTTATTGCATCTTTGAAACTTCGAGCTACTAAAAGCTTCTTCGTTACTTCTATAATCACTCCAATGATCATTGCAAGTATTATCTCAATGGTCTCATTATTCTTAGATAGCACCGCAAGTGGAGCAGTTAGAATTGCCACAATCGCTGTTGCCTTAGGCTTAATCAGATTTAGAAGTGCTAATGGAAGAGGAGAAGAATTGCTTCTCTTATTCGGTGGAGTAGGTTTTGGCTTAATTGGTGGTTTAGGTTATGTTGTAGTAGCCGCCATCTTAGCGGTTCTAGTTTCATCCTTATTTGTCATTCTTTCTTCTTTAAATATCTTCAAATTCAAAAGATTAAGTGATGAAAAGTTACTTAAGATCACTATTCCAGAAGATCTTGATTATAACGAAGCATTCGATTCAATCTTAAAAACTTATTTAAAAAATTATGAATTAATTGAAATCAAAACAACAGGTATGGGTAGCTTATTCCGTTTATCTTATAAGGTTGAATTATTAGTTAAAGATAGTGAGAAAGCCTTAATCGATGAACTTAGAATTAAAAACTCAAACTTAGAAATCTCATTACTTCCTTATGTGGAAGCTAATAAATCTTTATAAAATAGGAGGCCCTAAAAATGAATAAAACACTTATTCTACCACTTATCGCATTATTCGCTTTAACTGGATGTACATCTTCTAATACTTCTACTAACACTTCATATTCTAGCGAAGATGTTGGTTCCGATTATGATTATAATGATCCAATTTCAGTAACTGATCCATCTGATGTTTCGGTTAGTGAAACAACTTCTGTATTCTCAATCGTTACTGAAGATGGTGAATATAGTATCAGTGGAAATATTTATAAAATAACTAAAGCTGGTACTTATTCCTTAACTGGTAAGCTCGATGGACAAATTTTAATCGAAGCAGGAGAAGAGGATGAAGTCGTCTTAGAACTTAATAATGTTACGATCAATTATGGGACCGATTCTCCAATTAAGGCCACTTCTTGTGGAAAATTAGAGATTAGCGCTAAAAAAGATACAGGTAATATTGTGAATGATAATCGTAGCGCCAAAGTAACTGATGACACTTCTAAAGGTGAAGGTGCTATTAATGCTAAGTGTGACTTAAAACTTAAAGGTAGTGGCTCTTTAGTAGTTACTGGAAACTATAATAATGCAGTCCATTCCACAAAAGATTTAACAGTCCAAAAACTAACTTTAAAAGCTACTGGATATAATAACGCTCTTAAAGGCAAAAATAGTGTCACAATCACATCTGGTGAAGTTCAAGCCTACGCTAAAAATGGTAACGGAATTAAAACAGATGAAAGTGATCTAACAAGTAGCAATAAACAAAAAGGTACAATCGCAATTAATGGTGGCTTAGTTTATGTTGACTCTCTTCATGATGCAATTGACGCTTCTTATAACGTTGAAATTAGTCAATTAGATGAAGAAGTCGCAACTGAAGTCTCAATTAAAACTGGCACTTATTCATCAAACTACAATCGTTCAACATTCAAAGCAGATTCCGAAAAAGGTATTAAAGCAGCGAACGAAATCATTGTTAACAAAGGAACAATTGTAATTAGCGCTAGCGATGATGCCGTCCACGCTAACTATGGTGACACTTTAGGAACAGGTGCTAAAGGACAAGGTAATGTCACTGTTAATAATGGCTTAATCCAAGTTGCTAGTGGTGATGATGGGCTTCACGCTGATAACACTTTAAATATCAATGGTGGTAAAGTTGTAATCACTAACGCAACAGAAGGTTTTGAAGGAAATTACATCAATATCAATGGTGGTAATTCTTATATCTATGGTAGCGATGATGGTGTTAACTGTTCTAAAAAATCATTCTCAAGCTGTGCTTTCAAAATGACTGGTGGTTATCTTGATGTTGCGGTTAAAAATGGTGATACTGATGGCATCGATAGTAACGGCAACTTCACTTTAAGCGGTGGGACTATTATTACTAGAGGATCACCAGGAACTCAAAGTGGTATGTCAACAGGTTTAGATGTCGATGGAACATGTTCCATGACAGGTGGAACCTTAATCGCCTTCAATGGCTTAGAAACAAAACCAACAACTTCTGGTACTATCTATAGCGCTATGACAAGTAATGCAAATCAAGGTGGCGGTGGTTTCGGTCCTGGCGGTGGAGGTCATGGTGGAAGAGAAATCGCTACTACTTCTTCAATCCAAGCTGGTGACTTTGTCTTAAGCGGTGATGGATTAGAAGTTAGCTTCACTAATGACTATATTTATGCAAGTTTCTTAGTCTATTCTTCCTCTTTAAAGAGTGGATCAACTTACACATTAACCCGTAACAACTCCACTCTATTCACTTGGACACAACAATCTTCTTCCACAACCATCTCGTTTTAATAAAATTAATGTAATAAACTTTATAATATGAAAATCTTACTTGTTGAAGATAACATTCAATTGAATAAAGCTCTAACAACACTTCTAAAGCGGAACGACTATTTGGTTGATTCCGCTTTAGATGGAGAGGAAGCCTTAATTTGTTTAAAAGAATATACATATGACGTTATTATTTTAGATATTATGCTTCCTAAAATTGATGGCTTAGAAGTTTTAACTAGAGCAAGAAGAAATAATATTCAAACTCCAATTATTCTTCTTACCGCTAAAGGAACAATTGAAGATAAAGTTACTGGACTTGATTTAGGGGCAGATGATTATCTTCCAAAGCCATTTAATACTGAAGAGCTTTTAGCAAGAATTAGAGCCTTACTTCGTCGTAAAGCAGATATTAAAGAAGTAAACAAAGATGTTGTCTTTAACGATCTTGTAATTAATGAAGCAGATTATAGTGTGAAATGTAACGAGAACAAAGTAACTTTATCCAGTAAAGAAATGCAGATTTTAATGCTTTTAGTTAATAGTAATGGAAAAGTTGTTTCATTAGATACAATTACTAAATCTGCTTGGGATATTGAATCATATTCTACAAACGAAAATGTTTGGGTCTTTATTTCTTATTTAAGAAAAAAACTCGAAACAATTGGCTCAACAACAAAAATTAAATCAATTAGATATCAAGGTTATTATTTGGAGAAAAATAATGCTTAAAAAATTAAGACTAAAATTTATCTTAATCTCAATGGCCTCAATTTTATTTGTCCTCTTTTTAACTATTGGATCAATTAATATTGCTAACTACGCTTCTATTGAGAATAGTTCAAATGATATTCTTACCGAAATTATTAAAGAAGGGACTGATGATATTGGTCCAGTTCCAGGTGGTGGCGACAATGATCCAGGTCATATTAATTTAAGGCAAGAACACTATTTCATTGTTTCTATTAATAATGACGGCACTGTTAACAAAATTAATAACCGTCATATGTTTATCCTTAGTGAAGAAGAATGCAAAGACTTAGCGCTAAAGGTTTATTCTAACGAACTTAGTGGCGGCAAATATAATGACTTACGCTATCGAAAAGAAACGAAATCTGATGGACTTACCTACGTTGGATTTTTAGATTTAAAAGAAAGATTTGATAGTTTTAATAACTTCCTCCTTCTTTCTTCTACGATATCTATTGGTGCTTTTGTCATCATTTCATGCTTAATTTTCTTTGCTTCTAAGATTGCATTTAAATCCTCAGAAGAAGCATATAAAAAACAAAAAAGATTCATCACAAATGCCTCGCATGAACTTAAGACTCCGTTAACTATCATTTCTGCGGATATAGATTTATTAGAAATGGATCATGGAAAGAATGAATGGAGCGAATCGATTAAGGATCAAGTTAAACGTTTAACTGATATGACTAATAATCTAGTTACTTTATCTAAACTAGAAGAGGAAGATGCTTCTAGGTTCCCACTTGCTGATTTCTCTATTAATGAAGTTGCTAATAAGGCAATTGATGCTTTTAAAAATAACTTTAAGAAAGAGAATATTAAGTTTGGTCATAATATCACTGGCAACTTAACGATGTATGGAAACAAATATTTAATTGATGAATTAATTTATATTTTCTTAGATAATTCTTTAAAGTATACCGGTGGAGAAATTAAATCTAGTTACTTTGTAATCAGCAAAAATAATAAAGGCAAAATTGAATTCCGTTTCTCAAACACTTTAAGTAAGGATTATGAAATTGATCCTGACCAAATTTTAGAAAGATTTTATCGTTCCCCGTCAACAAAGAAAGAGGGTAGTGGAATTGGCTTATCTGTAGCAGAAGAAATTGTTACTCTCCATAAAGGCAAAATCAAAGTCGATAAATCTAATAACTCAATTACATTTATCATTACATTTAATTAATAAACATATAGGAAATGACGTATTTGAGACAAATTTTCCCATTTAGTCGACTTCCTATATGTTTTTCTTTACTTTGAAATTATTAATTCTTGTTGAGCAAAATGCATTTATTATAAAATAATCGTTAATTACATCTAAATTATGTTTGATCCAAAAACTGATAAATATCCTTATCCTAATGACACTGCTGCTCACTATTTAGTTGTGAATCTTGATCGTGGCATTGTTTTTGATAAGAATTATCCTTACGTTGATCATTCTAAAGGCTTTGCATTTAAAAGATTTTGGGTAAGACTCTTACTTCGCTTTATTGTTTTTCCAATGGCTAGAATCAGAATGGGCTTAAGAATTAAAGGGAAAGGCAACATAAAGAATTTCAAATATTTATTATCTAATGGCGCAGTTACCGTTTCTAACCATGTTCATTTGTGGGACTATATTTGCGTTATGAAAGCTGTTCATAACTATAAATGGCCTTATTTACTTGCTTGGGATAAAAACGTTAATGGCGAAAGTGGACCGTTAGTAAGAATGGTTGGTGGAATCCCTATCCCTGAACATGATGTTGAAGCCACAGTAGCTTTTTCTAAAGCCATCAAAAGACTTTTCAAAGAAAATAATTTCTTACAGATCTATGCTGAAGGAAGTATGTGGGAATATTACGCTCCTATAAGACCATTCAAAATAGGAGCAGCATCCATTGCAATTAAAAACGATGTTCCTATTCTTCCAATGGCGTTTTCTTATCGTAAACCTAACTGGATAAGAAGAAAGATTTTTAAACAAATCGCGTTATTCACTTTAAATATTGGTGAGCCATTAAAAGCTAATCCTAATTTAGAAAAAAGCGAACAAATAGAAGATTTAACTATTAGAACTCATGAGACTATCGTTAAATTATCAGGCCAAGATAAGAATATCTATGAACCTTTATATAAAGATTCAAAGAGAATTGATTACTAATACTTTTTTATATTATTTATAATATTTAATGAGGCGATGATTATGAAAAGAACCAAAGTTTTAACATTATTTCCTTTTATTGCATTAACATTAACAAGTTGTGTTAATGGCATTTCAAAAGATGAATACGAAGCAAAATTAAGCGAGGTTGAAGCTAATTACGCTAATATCACCAACATCCATATTAATAATCGAAACAATACAACTAAATATGATTATAAAGAAGGCGAATTCTATGGATATTATAATTTCGCTTTAATTATTATTGTTCCAATCACTCAAGGAACTTATACATGGAAAGATGGAGATAAATATTATCACGCTGAAGTTCATGCTGATTCCGCAAAGACGAAAAAGAGTGAGATTTCTAAAGAACAATTCGATACATATATGACCGCTCATAAGGCAACAATACTTACATTAATGAGCGAGGTTACCCTTAAGATTCATGACTTTATGCAAGAAAACCCAACCACTGTAACAAAAGCCGAAAACGAATATAAATATGACTCCTTCAACAAAGAGTATCATTTCTATTCTAAAGTTGAAGAAACCTATCAAGATAGTGAAGGCAATCCTGCAAAAACCGATTACTTTGTCTCTTTTAAAGATCAAAAGTTAAAAGAATATCATGCTAAAACTGGAACAAGCGATAACTATCGTTATTTCTCTTATGGAGATGCTGAGTTTAACGAACCAACCATGCCAGATAATAGCTCCAATAATCAATAATTTAAACACTATATAAAAATATTTTTGATTAACCCTTGAATAGAGAGTTTTTACTATTTATAATAACTATGAACAAATATTCATGGTGTTAAATTATGTCAGTCCGAAATTTTGAATTAGAAGAAAGAATCGTAAGCTATATTCAAGGCTATATAGATGAATATAGTGTTTCACCAACCGTTCGGGAAATCGCAACTTATTGTGGGTGCGCGCCAAGCAATATACAAAGATATATCGATCGTTTGACTAGTGAAGGCAGACTTAACCGTTTAGGCACTAGACAATTTGAAACAAAACTAAATGATTCTCCTATGATTCATATCCCTCTTGTTGGTGTCATCGCTTGTGGTACACCAATTTTAGCTGAACAAAATATTCAAACTTATATTCCAATGCGTCGTTCAATTGTTGGAATCGGTGAATTCTTTGCTTTAACTGCAAAAGGCGATTCCATGATTGATGCTGGAATTGAAGAAGGGGACATAGTCATCGTTAAAATTCAAAATTACGCTTTAGATGGTCAAATCGTTGTAGCCTTAATTGAAGATGAAGCTACTTTAAAACGCTACTATATTGACCGTAAAAACAAATGCATTCGATTACACCCTGAAAATAAAAAATATGATGATATCTTGCTTAAGGATGTCTTAATTCAAGGTGTCGCAACTAAAATTATTAAATCACTGGAGTAAATATGTTACATAAAATGACTTTAAGGGATAAACCCTTTCAACAAATAAAATCAGGTAAGAAAGATATTGAAATGCGCTTATATGATGAAAAACGCAGCAAAATCAAAGCGAGAGATCAAATTGAATTCACTAATATTGAAACAAATGAAAAACTACTCGTTAATGTCATTGCAATTCATATCTTTAATAATTTTACCGAGCTTTATAAATCATTCTCTAAAACTAGATTAGGCTATGGTTTAAAGGAAAAAGCTAGCCCATCTGATATGCTTGAATATTATAACCAAGGACTTCAAGATATATACCGTGTTGTAGGTATTGAAATTAAACTCGCCAAATAGTTTCTTCTTCCCATAAATAAAAGTGATGGTCTAGAGAACCATCACTTTTTCTTATTCTAAAGAATAATTATTTCTTATTTTGAGAACCGAGAACATCGATAATCTTGTGTTTAACGATTTCTCTACAGTTATTTCTAGCATCGGTCAAATATTGACGTGGGTCGAAATGATCTGGATGTTCATCAAAGTGTTTTCTAATACCAGCAGTGACACCTAAACGTAAGTCGGAGTCAATGTTGATCTTACAAACTGCCATAGAAGCGGCTTTGCGAAGTTGATCTTCTGGAATACCGACAGCATCTGGCATCTTTCCACCGTGAGCATTGATGATTTCAACGTATTCTTGGAGAACACTAGAAGCACCATGTAAAACGATTGGGAAGCCTGGAAGACGTTTGCTAACTTCTTCTAAGATATCAAATCTGAGTGGTGGAGGTACTAAAACACCTCTTTCATCACGTGTGCATTGAGCAGGTGTGAATTTATAGGCACCATGGGAAGTACCGATTGCGATTGCTAAGCTATCAACACCAGTACGTTTAACGAAGTCTTCGACTTGGTTTGGATCAGTGTAAGAAGATTTACCAAATTCAACTTTAACTTCATCTTCAACACCTGCTAAAGTACCAAGTTCAGCTTCAACGGTAACGTATGGGTGCTTGCTTGTGTCGTGAGCGTATTCGACAACTTTACGAGTAAGAGCAATATTTTCTTCATATGGTTTAGATGAAGCATCGATCATAACGGAAGTAAATCCGGAGTCGATACAATCTTTACATGTTTCGAAATCTGCACCGTGGTCTAAGTGAAGAACTACTGGGATATCAGTATCTAAAACAGCAGCTTCAACTAATTTTTTAAGATATACAGGTTTAGCGTATTTTCTTGCTCCAGCGGAAACTTGAAGAATAACTGGAGAGTTAAGTTCGTTTGCAGCTTCAGTGATGGCTTGGACGACTTCCATGTTGTTGACATTGAAAGCACCAATTGCGTAACCACCCTTATAGGCTTTTTCAAACATTTCTTTGCTATTAACTAATGGCATTTTTAAAAAATCCTTTCTTGTTATGTATTAAATTTAACAATATTGAATAATTAATTCAATTAATATGATAAAAAATATCGATATTTTCGCTTATTAGTGAAACTGTCTTTATTTTCTTATTTCAATTTTAGAAAAGTTTATTAAAATAAAGTAACGCTCTTAGAAAGGAGAGGCCATGTCTAAATATCGTCCAATCTCAAATAGAATCGATTTAGCTCCATATACCTTAGCTCAAGAATTATGGAATTCGATTTCACATGGTTTAGGTGCCGTATTTGGAATAGTTGCCTTAATCCTTTGTTTAGTTAAAATAACAAATACCCCATCAGAATCTTCTTTAATATTTGGTTTAAAGATTGGTTCTGCTATCTTTTATGGAATCTCAATTATAGTCTGTATGACTATTTCTTGTGTTTACCATAGCTTAGCTAAAAATAGAGGCAAAAGAGTTTTAAGAGTTATTGATCACGCGATGATTTATCTACTTATCGCAGGTAGTTACGCGCCATTTTGTTTAGTGGCCCTACATAATGAACCACTTTGGGGAATAGCAGGAACTGAAGCATTCGCTGGCTATTTAGTTTTAGGACTCTGCTATACCTTAATTATTATTGGTGTTGTTTTCTCTAGTATCGATATTCATAAATATAGTGCCTTATCGATGGTCATGTATGTGGTGGGAGGTTTAACAATTTTAATTAACCCTGTCGCCGCTTTAAATGGGATTGGAATACCAGGCTTTATTTTATTAACTTCTAGTGGTGCGATTTATATTATCGGTAGCGTTTTATATGGTTTAGGAAAGAATCATTCACTTTGGTGGCACACAGTCTTTCACTTCTTTGTTTTAGCCGCTTTAGTGACGATGTTCTTCTCAATATATTTATATGTTTTCTAATAGCAAAAAAGTTCAAAAAACCCCATACAAAGCCATTATTTTTGATTTAGATGGCACAATTTTAGATACTTTAGAAGACATTAAAAATGCAGTTAATATCACCTTAAAAGAATTAGGTTATGACCTTACTTATACATATGAAGAAGTTAAACATATGATAGGTAACGGCTCTTTTATCCTATGGGAAAGAGCAACTAAACCACTTAACCTAACAAATGAAGAATTAAATAGAACTCACGAAATATATCTTCGTCATTATTTAGAAGAACAAGGTAAAAATACTTATCCATTTAAAGATGAAGAAAAGTTATTAAAGAAACTTAAAAGATGTCATCTTAAATTATTCGTCTACACAAATAAACCTCACAACTTAGCTCTAGATATCATTTCAAAAACCTATGGAGATAAATTATTTGAACTTGTTATTGGTCATAAAGAAGGAATGAAAGTTAAACCTTACGGAAATATTATTGATGAAATTGCTCGTTTATATTCCTATTCAAAAGATCAAATCCTTTATATTGGTGATTCTCATGTTGATATTGAAACTGCGAGAAACGCGAATATTAAGGTTGGTTTAGTCACTTTTGGTTACGATACTTATACTGAATCTTTACTAAAAGAAGCAGATTATATTTTTAATTCAATCGACGATTTAAACGCTTTCTTTTTCTAAATCGCCTTATTTTTCCCATTTTTGATGTATTTTACTTGTAAAATTTTTCAAATAATTCAATATTTTAATATATTGAGGAAACGCCGATGCTTGAATTAAAAAATATTGTTAAAGATTATTACACCGGAAATCTAGTTACTCACGCTTTAAAAGGAGTATCTATTAATTTCCGCCGCAATGAATTTGTTTCCATTTTAGGGCCTTCAGGATGCGGGAAAACAACCTTACTTAATATTATTGGAGGACTTGATAGATATACTTCAGGTGATTTAATTATCGAAGGTAAATCTACTAAAGAATATAAAGACCGTGATTGGGATACTTATCGTAACCACTCAATCGGTTTCGTTTTCCAATCTTATAACTTAATCATGCATCAATCCATTTTAGGTAACGTTGAACTTGCCTTAACTATTTCAGGTGTTTCTAAAAAAGATCGTCGTGAAAGAGCTAAAAAAGCTTTAGAACAAGTGGGCTTAGGCGAATATATCACTAAAATGCCAAATCAATTATCAGGTGGACAAATGCAAAGAGTCGCTATTGCTCGTGCACTTGTTAATAATCCTGAAATCTTACTTGCGGATGAACCAACTGGCGCATTAGATAGTGAAACTTCAGTTCAAATCATGGATTTACTTAAAGAAATCGCTAGTGACCGTCTTGTTATCATGGTTACCCATAACCCTGATCTTGCTAAAGCTTATTCCACTCGTATTATCAATTTAAGTGATGGTTTAGTAATAGGGGACTCTAATCCGTTTACTGATGAAGACGCTAAAAAAGATATTAAGGAAATTGATAAATCTTCTAAAGGAAGAAAAAGACAAGCTTCCATGTCTTTCTTAACAGCATTAGGCTTATCATTTAAGAACCTTCTTTCTAAGAAAGGAAGAACAATTCTTATTTCTTTCGCTGGTTCAATTGGCATTACTGGCATTGCTTTAATTCTTTCTCTTTCTGATGGTTTCCATAACTATATTAATCAAATTCAAACCGATACTTTATCCTCTTATCCAATAACTATTTCTGAGACTGAAAACCAACTAAGTATCGATTCATTAATCTCAAATCATGCGGAAGGATTAGATGAATATCCAGAAGGTGAAGATGTTAAAGAAGCTCCAACCTTAACTGAAGTTGTTTCTAGTTATGTTTCGACAAGTTATACGAATGACTTAAAGTCTTTCAAAGTCTATCTAGAAAAAGAAGAGACAAAGAAAGAATACGAAAAGTATTACAACGCGATTCAATATGTTTATGATGTTGATTTTAGGACTTTCTCTAAAGTTGAAGGAACCTACGAACAAGTTTATCCAGTTTCTTATTCTTCCTTAGGACCTCTTAAAAACTATTCGTGGTTACTTCAAAACTATGATGAAATCATAGATAATAGAGAACTTATTGAACAACAATATGATATTTTAAAAGGTGATTATCCAACTAAGGCAACAGATTTAGTTATTATCTTGGATAAATATAACCGTATTGATGACTATGTTTTATATGCTTTGGGCCTTAAAAACATAGATGAAGATATCGCAGCTATTACCGCTGGTGAAAAGCCAAAGAAATGGTCAGGTAATTTTGATCAACTTTTATCCTTAACTTATAAACAAGTCCTAAGAGTAGATCTTTATAAAGATAGGGGAGACGGAGTCTATGTTTCTCGGGATTCAAATGAATTTAACGAATATATTGATGAAGTTTGTCCAACATTAAATGTTGTTGGCATTCTTAGACCAAAACAATCATCAACCACTCAATCAATTAATGGTAGCATCGGTTATACCTCTAAATTAACTGAACTTATCGTTAATAGAACAAATGAATCTCCATATATTGTTGCTCAAAAAGCTGATCCAACTCATGATTTAAGAAATGATAAACAAGAGATTACTTCTTTAGAATATGACAAAATTATGAACGATATGGGTGTTTGTGATTTTAGTGCACCTTCTCGCATTAAGATTTATCCAAAGTCTTTCGAGGCTAAAGATAAAGTTAAAGAAATGATTACGATTTATAATGACGCTCAGGAAAGTGAAACAAAAACCATTAAATATACTGATTCGGTAAGTGTCATTATCGAAGCTGTTTCAATTATTGTTAACTCGGTTACTTATGTTTTAATTGCCTTTGTTTCCATTTCATTAGTGGTTTCTTCAATTATGATTGGAATTATTACTTATGTTTCAGTTATAGAAAGAACAAAAGAAATTGGTGTCTTAAGGTCTTTAGGAGCGTCGAAAAAGGATGTTGGTAATGTCTTTAATGCTGAAACACTGATGATTGGTTTCTCCGCAGGGTTAGTAGGTATTGGTATAACCCTCCTATTAATAATTCCAATAAATATTATCCTCTTTAGTTTAACTAAGATTGCTTCTTTAGCTGTCTTAATGTGGTATTGGATTTTGGCCCTTATTGGAATTTCAATGATTTTAACTCTTATTGCTGGCTTATTCCCATCCATGATTGCGGCGAATAAAGACCCAGTTGTTGCCCTTAGAACTGGCGAATAAAATAAATATAACATACAGTTATATTTAATTTGTGGTATATAAAATCTTCATTGTAATCGTAAATATTTTTGTTATACACTTTAGACATGAAAACGTTAGCTATAGCGCCTCAAGGTCTAAATGGAACCTTATTTAATCTCTATCGAAATAACGATCCATTTTTAGACGTGAAGTTTATAACTAAGGAAGAATTTATTGAATCAGTTTCATATGAATATACTTCAGAAACAATCTTATATTTAATTACTAACTTCGGTTTCGACTATAATCTTGCCACTAAATTTTTAAAGGAAATGCGCTTTGTTAGTGGTGGTAACTCCATAAAGATAAAGGAGTCTCTTAAGATATTTAAAGAGTTAGAAAATAAAGGATTAATTATCCGAAATGAATACTTTGATTACGAGCTTAAAAATAGTGATATTAAAGTGTATGGTTATTCCAAAAACGACCCAGAACTCAACTATTTTCTTAAAAAATATCAATACTCTTATGTTCAATTAAATGTCCAAAATGATTTATCTATCGCTAAATTTGATGATTACGAAGATGAGTTATTTTATTTATTTAATGAGATAGGAAAACTACTCGATAGAGGTGTTTCTTATAAAGATATTGCTATCTATGGCTTAGAAAACGAAATAAATCTATCCGTTGATCGACTTATTGATAACTATGGAATTAATCTTAACGGTTTATCTTATTTCACCTTACTCGATGAAGTATATGTTAAAGAGTTCTTAAAAAGATTTGATGGAACAAATTTAGAAACTTTATTTGACGAATTATCCACTCGTTATGAAAGCGATAATTTTTCAAAATTTAAATCATTAATTCGTTCTTACTATTCTTCTTTATTATCTTTAGATAAACAAGTTCAATTATTTAAAGATGTCTTAACTAATTATCGAATCGATAAAACTAATTACACTGAAGGGATTAGATTAATTAAAGAACCTTATGTTAAAGAAGGAACCCATTTATTCATTGTTAACTTTATCGCATCTAATTACCCAAAAGTTAAAAAGGATGATGGCTATTTCTTTAAACTTGATTTAGAAGGAACAGATTTTCCAAGTTTAGAAGAAAGAAATAATGCACTAAGTGACTTCTTTATTAACGCTTTAAATGATAAAATTCATCTTCATTTATCAATGTCTAATAAGAAAAACGGAACGAAAGTTAATTCCTCTCATTTAGTGGACCTTTTAAAGATAAAAATTATCGAAAATCCTATAGGAACTCAATTCTTTTCCAAAAAAGAAGCATATTTAAAATACGCTAATGCCTTAGATATTAAGAAGAATTACCGCCATAATTCATACCTATATTTAGGTTTTAAAGATAAGTTAAATATTCCTTATATGAAATATAGTAATGCTTATAAAGGCACAATGCATTATGATGAACATCCAATAAAATTATCCTATTCAAGCGTTAAACATTATTATGAATGTGCCTTTAAGTTTTATCTCTCTAATGCTTTAAATCTCGATAATGATTTCAACACTTTTCCTATGATTTTCGGTTCATTTGCCCACGATATTTATGAGCATATCGGGCAAGCTGATTTTGATTCTTTATTTAAAAATTCTTATAAAAAATTTGAAGATAGATTTTCTCCAAAAGATAAAGCTTTCGTTGAATTTAGAAAAGAACACATTAGAAAAGTTCATGATTTTATTGAGAGTTTTGAAAAGAATCTAGATAAACCAATTATCAAAAGAGAGCTTGAGATTAAAGACTTTATCGCTCCTAAGATTATTATTGATGGAAAAATTGATAAGTTTATTCTTACCGGTGACAATCATAATTATGTGACTGTTATTGACTATAAGACTGGTTCAGAAGAATTTAAGGATGAATTAGTACCATATGGATTATCTCTTCAACTACCTACATATTCTTACCTTTTAAGCCTAAAACCAAGCTATAAAGACTTAGAGATTATCGGTTTATTCATTGAGCCTGCTTTTAATAAAAAAGGTGCTTCTATGGACATGGATTCAACTGATTATAATAATGAATTACGCCTAAAAGGCGTCTATAGCGATGACATCGATAAAATGAAAACCATTGATCCTTATTTAGTAACTAAATCTGAATATATTTATGGTTTAAAAATTGTTAAATCAGGAGAAGGCTTTGCGTCAAGTGGTAAAGGAAGTGATCGTTTTAAAAACGAAGCATGGTTTAAATCAATTAAAGATACCGCGAAAGATCTATTTTTCGAAGCGGGTAATAAGATTTTAAATAACGAATTTCCAATTAATCCTAAGGAATATAAGAGCAAAGATAAATCATGCGAATATTGTTCCTTTAGAGATATTTGTTATAAAAGACGTAGCGATTATGTCATTTTGAAAAACGGAGATGAAGAAGAAAATAATGAGCAAGACTAGATGGAATAACGAACAAGAATACGCCTTCAAGACTAGAGAAGGAAACTTTCTTATCTCCGCCTCCGCTGGAAGTGGCAAGACCGCCGTTTTAACGGAAAGAGTTTATGAAATGATTAAAGAAGGTGTGGGATTAGATGAATTATTAATCCTAACCTTCACTAATTTAGCCGCGTCTAATATGAGAGAAAAGATTAGAGGCAAATTACTTGAAGATAATTTAACTAAACTTGCTTCTATGCTTGATGCGGTTAATATCCAGACATTCGATGCTTTCGCTTTATATTTGGTTAAAAAATACTATTATCGCCTAAACCTTAAAAACAATATCAAACTAGTGGATGAAGCTATAATCAAGTTAGAGAAGAATAAAATTCTTAATCAGATTTTTGATGAATATTATGAAGCTCGAGATCCTGAATTCTTGGACATGATTTCATATTTCTCTATCAATAATGATGATGATGTCAAACAAGCTATCTTTGATATATATGAAAAAGCTAATCTATCCGTTGATTTTGATAAGATGCTTTTAGAATATAAAACCACTTATTTTACTGATGAATTTATCGATAATGTGATTGATGATTTTATAAAACAAGTCGAAGCACAAATTGAGGGATATTATGAAGAAGCTAAAGCATTAGGTTCAAGCACTGATTTCCCAGGTGAACTAGCTAAATATTTAGAATTATTCATGAATAAGAAATCGTATGATGAATTAGCTGCTGTTTTCTTTACCCCTGAAATTAGTTTCCCTGCTCAAAAGAAGAAATCGATGAAACTTGATGATCCAAATGATGCTCCTATAGTTAATCGTATAAAAGCTGGCATGGCAAAAATTGCTTCTTTATTTGCATTTAAAACCCTAAAAGAAATTAAAGATCAAATCTACTCTACAAAAAAATACGTTACTTTAATGGTGGATATAACTAAAGAACTAAACGCACGCTTAATCACTTTTAAAGATAAACATTCATCATATACATTCGCAGATATCTTTAAATTTGCAATCTCTTTAGCAGAACTTGAAGATATTCAAAATGACTTAAAGAAACAATATCGTTTCATTATGGTGGATGAATACCAAGACACAAATGACTTACAAGAATATTTCATTAATTTATTTAAAAATAACAACGTCTTCTGTGTTGGAGATGTTAAACAATCAATTTATCGATTCAGAAACGCTAATCCAGATATTTTCTTAAAGAAATTTAATGAGTATTCAAAGTTTAATCCTAGTAAGAATAATCAAACTGACGCTCGAATCGATTTACCGAAAAACTATCGTAGTTCAGAAGAAGTACTTCAAACTGTTAATGAAATCTTTACTGTAGTCATGCAAAAAAAATATACCGGCTTAGATTATAAGCATGAACATATGATGCAAGCGGGAAATCCTTTAATTAATAAAAATAAGTCCCACACATCAACAATTCTTAATGAAGAAATAGTCTATTCTTTACCGGAAAATACTACGACTGAAGAATATGAAGCCCGCTTAATTGCAAGCGACATTAGGCGCAGAATTGAAGAAAAAGAACAAGTCTTCGAAAAAGGCCAATATAGAGAAATTTCATATAGGAACTTCGCTATCTTGATATCTAAGAAGACCAAATTTAGTGTGTATCAAAAAGTTTTTGAAGAATATAAAATCCCATTGTTCGCTAACTATATGCAACCAATCCATGAATCGGATTTAACTTTAGTTCTTGAATCAATTATTAAAGCGTTAACTAATATTAACGATGTAACATCCAATGATTTTAGACATGCGATGTTTAGTATTCTTCGCTCTTTCTTATATTCGAAAAAGGAAGACTATATTGAAAACTTATTATTCACGAATAAATACGAAGATGATGATGCTTATAAGTTACTTTTAGAAATTAAAGACCGCTCCCAAATTAATTCATCTTTAAAATCTATCATCTTAGATATTATTAAGACCTTTAAATTTAACGAAAAGATTATTCTTATTGGAGATGTTAATCGTTCTCTTGAAATAATGGATAACTATGTTCAAATTGCTTCTAATATGGATGAGCTTGAATATAGTTTAGATGATTTTAATAATTATTTTGAAGAACTAAAAGAGTTTGATATTGAACCAGAATTTAACGCTTCTTCATCATTAGATGATTCCGTTAAACTTATGTCAATTCACGCCTCTAAAGGACTTGAATTTAATTATGTTTATCTTCCTTCTTTAGCCTCTAAAGATAAATCAAATAATAACCGTATCTTTATTAGTAATACATATGGCATTACTATTCCTACCTATAAATTTAGTAAAGATTCAACTATCCTTCATGATTTAGCGGTTAGAAATGATAAGAAAGAAGATTTACTTGAAAAACTAAGATTATTCTATGTTGCTTTAACCCGCGCTCAAGAAAAGATAATATTCGTTCTTAATCCTGAAAAAGGAAAGAAGAATTTAAATTCATTCGAAGATATTACTTCCTTCCTTGATATGTATTTATTTGCTAAACCAAATGTCTTTTCTCGTACCTTTACACCAAGTGAACCTCCAGAAAATGATGAAAATAAAGTAGAGGAATCAATCGATTTTGAAATTAAATCAATTAATAAGATGTCTAAAGAAATAAAAGAAAAACGAAGAGCGTCTAAAAATTCCGAAACCGATCAAATTGATCCTAAAGCTCTTGAGCTTGGTAATAAATATCACTATTACCTTGAACTAGTGGACTTTAAGAAGAAAGATGTTTCCTTTATCAAAGATAATAATGATCGAAATATCATCACTCGTTTCCTTAAAAATAAAATCTTTAATAAAGATGGATTAGTTAAAGTCGCACACGAATATCGTTTCTATGATGAAGTTAATGATATAAACGGTATTATCGACTTACTTCTTATTTATAACGATCATATCGATATTATCGACTTTAAGTTATCCAAAATTGATGATAAGGAGTATGATAAACAATTAAGTATTTATAAAGATTACATTTCCCAAATATCTAATCTTCCAATATATACTTATGTTACATCTATCTTTAAGGGTGATGTTAGAGAGGTTAAATGATGGCTAAATATAATTTCCATAGTCATACGAAAAGATGTGGACACGCGATTGGTGAAGATGAAGAATATGTTTTAAGCGCAATCGATAATGGCTATAAGACATTAGGTTTTTCTGATCACACTCCTATTTATGGTTTTATTCAACCTCGAATTAGAATGAATGAAGGACAAATTGATGACTACGCTAATAGTGTTAATTCTTTAAAAGAAAAGTATAAAGATAAAATCGATATTCATATTGGTCTAGAAGTTGAATACTTTCCGTTTAATATGCCTTACGTCGAATCCTTACTAAAAGAAGGTAAAATCGAATACATCATTTTAGGTCAACATTTCTATAAAGAAAGTCAAGATAGTGAGCTAAATTTATATAATGAAAATGAACTCTCTTTATACGTTGATCACGTCATAAAAGGTATAGAAACTGGCTTATTTTTATATATTGCTCATCCAGATCACTATGGACTTTTCTATCATAGACAAGATGAAAATTCCTATAACGAAGCCAAAAGATTAATCTTAAAAGCTAAAGAGCTAGGCGTTCCATTAGAACTTAATATTTCTAAGCTCGCTAATAACATAAGAGCAGGAAAAGACTTATTCTTTTTAGCTCCTTTCCCAATTGAACAATTCTGGAAGTTAGTAGGGGAAATTGGAGCAGATGTTGTTCTTGGCTTAGACGCTCACACCCCACTTGCCTATTATGATTCTCCTCTAGAGTGGGCCGATGAATTTATAAAAAAACATAACCTCCACGTTATTTCTAGCGAAGAGGTTATAGCTCGTATTAATAAAATCAAAAATCACTTATCCCTTAAGTAATGGGAGTATTGCTGTTAAAGCAAAACTAATAATAAACGCTGCACTAATAACATATAAAGGTGTGGTGTTTTCTTTAGCTTTTCCAGTGAATAAATTCATTAAAACAAAAGCGATAATACTGAAGCCAATACCATTAGAAATAGAATAAGTTAATATTGTAAACAATATTCCAATAATTGTAGTGACCGCAATAACGATATTTTCTTTGAAATCAATATTACGAAGTGAAGAGATCATAATGATTAAGCCAATAGAAACTAAAGCAATCGCATAAATTGATGGAGCGGTAAAGATTGAAAAGAGTGGATAAACGAACGCACTTAATAAGAATAAGAAGGAAGCTAATGTTACAGATAAACCAGTTTTCGCTCCTAAAGAAACACCAGTATTAGATTCAGCAAATGGCATAATAGTAGTGGTTCCAAGTGGAGCGCACACTAACGCGCCAGTTGCATCGGCAATAATAACTCTTTTATAGTTTTTCATTTCGCCTTTTTCATTAAATAAGCCAGCGTTTTCACCAACCGCAATTAAAGTGGCGGTGGTATTAAATAAAGTAACAAAGATTAATGAGAATATTGCTAAATATGTAGCAGGTTCAGTAAAGATATGTCCTAAGTCTTCACCTAATTTCTCAAAACTATATGAATCACTAAAAACACCAAAGAAGAAGACGTTTTTAATTCCGTTAACATCGATTCCCCAACTTGGTTTTGAAATCCAAGGAGCGATTGGAAGATTAGTTGGAACTCCACTTAAATTAGCAAAATCATAGACATAAGTTCCACCAACTTCTTTAATTGCACCACCCGCAATCATGATGCTTGAAGTAATTAATCCAATGACTGCAGAAACTAAAATACCAATAGGAACTGCTAGATTAGTGATAGTTTTATTCTTAACAAACATTAAACCGATTGTGCCAAAGATACAGATTAAACCAATAATAATAGCAGGATCAGCAAAGTTACCTAAAGTAACATAAGTAGTTGGATCACTAGCGATAATTCCACTTTTATTTAAGCCAACAAAGATAATAAATGCGCCTAAACAAGCAGCGATGATACTTCTTAAGTTAGCAGGAATAACTTCAATTAATTTCTTCCTTATTGGAGTGAAAGAGAAGAAAAAGAACAAAATACCTGAGATGAAAAGAAGAACCATCTTTTGTTGCCAATTAGTAAATCCCATTGCATCAGTTAAGGAATAGGCTACAAAAGCATTTAACCCCATGCCTGCGGATAAAACGATTGGATAATTCGCAACAAACGCCATTATTAATGAAATAATGCAGGATAATAAGGCTGTGATAGCAAAAACCCCACCTCGATCCATTCCCATATCACTTAAAATAGAGGAGTTAACAGGTAGGATATAGCACATTGAAATAAAGGTGATTGCGCCACCGATAAGTTCTTTTTTGATTGAAGCGTTATTTTCAGTTAAATGGAATATTTTGTCTAAGAATTTCATAGTATGTATCTTATCACATCTATTTTATTCTTTCTATACGATAGGTGGCATTGAATAACAAACCGCAATACCAATTACTGCGCTAGAAAGAATGATCATGATTGGATTAATCTTTTTATTAAATACTTTATAAATAAAGAAAGCATTAATTAAAACTAAACCAAAGATAAATACTGTTTGATAGTTAAAGCTATAATTAATGTTTCCTTCAACAATATGAACTGGGAATAAAACATCTGCTAATAATGTAATGCCAGCGGAAGTAATTAACGCAATTGCAACTGGAGTAATTCCTCGAAGTGCGCTTTGAACATATTTACTCTTCATAAATTTCTTTAGAAGCATCGCAATTATAAGCATGATAATAAAAGCTGGAAGAACGACACCAACTGTTGCACAGAAACTACCTAAGAAAGATCCGAATTGACCTAGTTCAGTTAATCCCCCTTGCGTGCTACCAACATAAGTAGCCATATTAATAGCGATTGGTCCTGGAGTAACTTCACTAACCCCAATCATATTTAAAAATTCACTTTCAGTTAGCCAAGCGTGATTTAAAACAGTATCTTTTACAAGAGGAATCATCGCATAGCCTCCACCAAAGGTGAAAAGGCCAATAATAAAGAATTCATAGAAGAGTTCTAGGAAAATCATTTTTTCTCCTCCTCTTCTTTATTCTTTAAATGTCTTCCTTGGATAAAGCCATAATATAAAAAACCTATAAGAAGTCCCGCCAAAATGTAGTAGAAGGCATAAAAATCAATATTAAATAAATATAGAATTAGCTCTAAAATCATTACAACTGAAAAGATGGTTATAGCAAGCCAATCTTTCTTCATTCCTTTAATTAAAGTAAATCCTACTCTAAGAATTAAAAAGACAACACCAGCTTTAATTCCTAAAAAGGCGTATTGAATAACTTCATATTCAAGTAGGTTTCTTAGGAATAAGGAAATAATAAACATTAAAACAAATGGAGTAGTAATAGTGCCTAGTGTTGCCATTAAACTTCCTAATACTCCAGCTTTCTTATAGCCAAGATAAGTAGCAAGATTAACTGCGATTGGTCCAGGAGTGGATTCACTAATCGCTGTCATCTCCATTAGCTCTTCATCATCTATGTATCTTCTTCTCACAACTAAATCATCTCTTAAAAGAGTTAACATAGTTGTTCCTCCGCCAATAGAAAAAGTCCCTAACTTTAAGAAAATTAGGTATAACTTAAGCGAATCGAGGAAGCGGGACGATTTTTTCATGAATTCGATTATACCATATAGCAATATTATTTGCTAAAATACCTATTTGCATGAAACTTTTATACGAACTTAAAGATACTGAATATGAATTTAAAGGATTCACTCATACTAGAGAAATAGTAAGAGGAATTATTTTAGATGAAGAAAACCGTATCTGTTTAGAATATATTCTAGACGATGATGGCTTTGGCCACCGTGATTATTATGAAACACCAGGTGGTGGAATGGATAAAGGTGAAGATCATAAATTAACTTTAGACCGTGAATGTGCTGAAGAAATTGGTTATCACTGTGAAGTAATTAAAGAAATTGGCTGTGTTATAGATAACTATAATTTGATAAAAAGAAGAAACCATAATTACTATTATCTAGCGAGAAGAACCACTAAATGTGAGAAGCACCAATTAGCGGATGAACAGCAAAGAATTAAAGATATCATTTGGGTTGATATCGATACCGCGATTAACCTTTATGAAAACATGCAAGATGAATTAGTTGGGAAAATTGTAAAAAATAGGGAACTTCCT
Source organism: uncultured Caryophanales bacterium (assembly GCA_946630435.1). Classification (GTDB taxonomy): domain Bacteria; phylum Bacillota_I; class Bacilli_A; order RFN20; family CAG-826; genus Fiminaster. The sequence goes on from CAMOYS010000007.1 coordinate 27,754, forward strand.
ATTCTAAAATTAATCAAAACTACTTTACAAAATCATAACTTATAGTTAATATATTCAAGCATCTAAAATGGCGAGTGTGGTGAAGAGGCCTAACACTCTCGGCTGTGAACCGAGCATTCGCGCGTTCGAATCGCGTCACTCGCCCCATTCTTAATGTACAGCATAAATGCCCGTGAAAAATGGGCATTTTTTGTTTATTTATAGCCCCAGATTCATTCTTTTAATAATTAAGGGTGGTGGATGGAAAACAAGAAAACGTCATTTTTCGATAGTTCGATTCCCAACTTTTCTCGCACCACCCAATATTGCATAGCCATCTTCGTAGGACGGGTGCAAACTAAAAAAAGAACAAATAGAAATTGAAGATTATGAGTTGATTAAATAACGACGAATCATACTGCATTTATCCGGACATGGTAATTGATTGCTTATTAATATTGATTCCTAAGTTCTTTCGTGATAGCATAAATCTAACAAACCTAACAAAAAAATAAATCTAACAAACCTAACAAAAAGGAGGGTATTATGGAAAATAAATTTACAGTGACCTTTGGTCAATTGCCTTCAAGTTATATTAATAGAGAACGTGTTTCAGATAAAATATGTAATGATTTTTGTTTGGATTTTCCATTGTCTCATATTTACATTATCAGTGGAGTGAGAGGTTCTGGGAAAACTGTTCTTTTAACAAATGTGTCTAAAAATATTGAAAAGAAAAAAGACTGGGTCGTCGTAGATGTAAACCCTAATAGAGAAATACTTGAGCAAATTGCTTCCGGTATTTATGAAAATGCCGGCGTTAAGCATCTCTTTTTAAGTAAATCGTTTTCATTTTCCTTTCATGGATTTGGGTTTTCTATTGAAGGCGAAACGCCAGTATCAAACGTAAAAACTATTTTAGAAAAAATGCTTCATCTTTTAAAAAGACAAAACAAAAGGGTCTTAATAACAATTGATGAGGCATCAAACAATATACATATGCGTTCTTTCGCACATGATTTTCAAAGTCTACTAAGAGATGATTATCCCGTATTTACCTTAATGACAGGCCTATATGAAAACGTTAACTCACTCCAAAATAATAAAAACCTCACATTCTTATATAGAGCTCCAAAAATTGAACTTGGTCCATTGAACATTGATTTAATAAAAAAAGAATATTCCAAAATTTTTGCTGAGGAGGATATTGAAACAATTAATTCACTGGCAGATTTGTCTAAGGGATATGCTTTTGCGTATCAAGTCATTGGGTATTTGTTCTCTAAATATAGAAAAATTTCAAAAATATATAATGAATTAGATCAATATTTATCGATTTACGTTTATGACAAAATATGGTCCAAACTTCCTAACAACGAAAAGGAATATCTAAAGACTTTTAAAAATGAAATTGCTTCGACTGAAAGTATAGTTCATAGTGTTCCATTTGATGAAAAATCAAGTTCCGTTTATCGTGATAGATTAATAAAACGTGGACTTATCGCTGCAGCTGAATACGGCAAAGTTAGACTCGTTTTGCCAAGATTCGAGATATTTATTTCTAAGCAAGATTAAAAATAATTACTAATTTGTGTTGACAAGTATACTTTGCATATTTTAACATTAATGTGACAAGTTAACTTGGCAAAGGAGAATAATTATGGAAAAAGAAGAGATCTTGCTGAAAGCTCAAAAAGAAAACAAAGGAGTAGACTTACCAGAAAGAAAGGTGGCTAAAGATGCCACTTGGATTGCGTATTTCGTTATTGTGTGGCTAGTTATCATCGTTGATTTAGTTAACGGCTTTGTTCTACATAATGTTAATAGAGGAATGGATTTTGTCCTTTTCAGCGCTGCTTTTGTTGTTTTCCTCATAAAATATATTAAATTGAGAAGAAAACATGAATTGGTAGTTATGTTAATATGGGCTTTAGCTTCTATATCTATGTTAACAGTGTGGATCCTTCAATTGTCTCAGGTGATTTAATATGGAAGAATCTTTGATACTTCATAATAATCTAGCGGCTATTCGAAAGCAAAAAGGCTTATCACAAGCAGATTTAGCTAATCTCGTTGGAGTTTCAAGAAACACAATTTCCTCTATTGAGACTGGACAATATCAACCAACTGCTAAACTAGCTTTATTACTTTGTGTGGCATTAGATAAAAAGTTTGAAGAGATATTCTATTTCTGATTTGTCAAGGCATTTAAGGCGTACATTAAGTTCATTCTTTGCAAACACGATAAATACGCAAAAAACTGCGTATTTTTTTCTTTATTTATAGCCTTTTTAAAAGAAAATTAAGGTTCGAACTATCAAATCTGAATGTGAACAAGCAATGATTCGATTTTTTAAATGTTAAATGTAACCAAGTTTGATTATTGATATTTATGAAATTCAGAGTAAAATAAAATTAGACTTTAGAAAACTCGGAGACTTGAAGCATGTATATTGAAAGAAATATTGAAAAAAGCATATTAGAAGCTACTAAGGAATATCCGGTTATTATGGTGTGTGGCCAGAGGCAAGTTGGAAAATCAACGATGCTTAACCATATTAAAGAAAAAACTAGAAGATATGTTAGCTTTGATGATAGAAACGCTAGAAGATTAGCGGAGACTGATCCTGCTCTATTTTTTGAAACTTATGGTTATCCTATCTTAATAGACGAGTTTCAAAAAGTGCCATCAATCTTAGAAACCATTAAGGACATTGTTGATAAGCTTGGCTACAAAGGCGAAAACAATAATGGTCTATTCTGGCTGACCGGATCTCAAAAATTCAAAATGATGAAAGGGATAAGTGAGTCTTTAGCGGGAAGAGTCGCTATCTTTGAAATGTCGTCCCTTTCTCAAAGAGAGATTGAAGGAAAAGATGCTAACCTGTTTAATCCAGATTTGGAGGTCATTAAAAAACAGCCATTCGAATATAAGGATGTTAATGAAATTTATCGAAGAATCTATGAAGGTGGTATGCCTAAGATTATCGCTTCTAAAATAAATAGAGAAAAATATTATAGTGATTATATCAATACCTATTTAGAAAGGGATATTAAGGAATTATCAGCTGTTGGAAAATTAAATGAATTCTACGATTTCCTTGTATTTATGGCAGCTAGAACCGCTCAAGAATTGAAATATGATGAAATATCAAAACAAGTTGGTGTATCTGCCCCAACAGTAAAAAGTTGGGTTTCAATATTAGAAAGAAGTGGAATCATATTTATTCTCCATCCTTA
>CAMOYS010000008.1 GCA_946630435.1 uncultured Caryophanales bacterium
ATCTATCTGGATCATTTTTAACTAAAGAATCCGCCATATCAACTCTAAAGCCATCCGCGCCCATTTTTAAATAAAAGCGCATGACATTAAGCATATAGTTACGAGCAGCGAATGTTCTTTCATCTTTATAATAGATTTGCCAGGAATGGTACTCAATGTTATTAAAACCATAGTTAAAAGCAGGTTGATGTGCAAAGAAGTTAACCATAAAGGCTCCGTTTCTTTGATGTCTACCGGCAATTAAACGATAGCCAGCTTCATTTTCCCAAACTGAATTATTCCAGATGAATAAATCATATTTATCATTACGAACAGGTTTCGCACTTTCTAAGAAATCTTTATTATCTTCACTAGCGTGTCCAGCGACTAAATCAAGGATAATCTTGATGCCCATTTCATGAGCGGAATCTAAAAGATTCTCTAGATCTTTAAGTGTTCCAAACTTAGGATCAATATCAAAGAAATCTTCAATATCATATCCGCCATCCTTAAATGGAGACTTAAAACATGGATTTAACCAAATAGCATTAAATCCAAGGTCTTTGATATATGGAAGTTTTTGTCTAATACCTTCTAAATCACCAATTCCATCATTATTGGAATCGTAAAAAGAAGTAGGGTAGATTTCATAAAAGATTAAGTTTTTATTTTTTTCTCTATTCATAAGATAATTTCCAATTAATAACACGTAATATTCTAGCAATAAAACGGAAAACTTATATAGAAAATTAATTAAATTTCATATAAGAACTCGCCTATTTGGGAAATTTACTCCTTCGAAGCGCTTTAAGAATATAAAATTGAACTTTGTTTATCAAAATATAATGAGCGATAATAGTTTGTATGTTAGATAATATTGAACGCTTTGACATGAATAAGCCTCCTAAGAGGCAGAAAATCCGTTTCATCGGATACTTAACTGAATTGCCATCCTTAATCCTTCATAAAGGAAAGATAACAAAGGTTGATATGAAGGGAGTTAAACCTCCATATATTTTACTTGCTAATCATAACGCTTATATGGATATCAATATTTTAGGTTTAGCAGCCTTCCCTCATCGTCTCAACTATGTTGTCGCTATCGATGGCTTTATAGGTAGAGAAGCATTATTAAGAAATGTCGGTGGTATTTGTAAAAGAAAATTCACTAACGATATTAACTTAATTAAACAGATGCACCGCGTCATTAAAAATGGCGATATCATGTCTATTTTCCCAGAAGCTAGATATTCTTTGTGTGGTACAACAGCGATCCTTCCTGAATCACTTGGAAAACTCGCTAAGCTTTTTAAGGTACCAGTTGTTACTTTAATCATGCATGGTCACCATATTAATTCCCCATTTTGGAATCTACATGACCGCCACGTCAAAGGTATAAGAGCAGAGATGAAGTGCATCGTTAAACCTAATGAAGTTGGCACTTTATCCGCGGAAGAAATTAATAAACGAATTCTTAAAGAATTCCAATACGATGAATATAAATGGCAAAAAGATAATAATATCCGTGTTAAATATAAAGGTAGAGCGGAAGGGCTTCATAAAGTTCTATATCAATGTCCACATTGTTTAACTGAATACGAAATGGAATCTAAAGGCACAACGCTTAGATGTGCTCACTGTGGCCACACCTGGGAATATAGTGAACTTGGTGAACTTAAAGCGGTAGAAGGTGAAACATATTTCTCTCATATTCCAGACTGGTATGAATGGGAAAGAGAAAATGTCCATAAAGAAGTTGAAGCAGGTAAATACTATTTTGAAAGTGAAGTTCATGTTGATGCTTTACCAAATGCGAAAGCCTTTATTCATTTAGGTAAAGGTAAATTAATCCATGATCAAAATGGTTTCCATTTAACAGGTTATTATAAAGAAAATGATGAGCACTATAATCTAGATATTCCTGTTATCGACACTTATAGTGTCCATATCGAATATGAATACCTTGGTAAGTTCGGTGATTGCGTTGATCTTAACACTTTAAATGACACTTTATATGTTTATCCAGAAAAAGAAAAATTCTCTGTTACTAAGATTTCTTTAGCAACTGAAGAATTATATAAATACGAATTATCTAAGAAAGCAAAATAAAAGCCCTTAACACTTACGTATCAAGGGATTCTTACTAAATGGTGGGCCAGGCCGGGGATGATCCGGCGACACACGGATTTTCAGTCCGTTGCTCTACCAGCTGAGCTACCGGCCCAAAAGTGGCGGACCGTAGGGGATTCGAACCCCTGATCTCCTCCGTGACAGGGAGGCATGCAAGGCCACTACACCAACGGTCCAAGTAGCGCTATATATTATGTTAAAGATTTCAAAAAAATGCAAGAACAAATATTAGCGCATTAGCGTTAAGCTAACTAATTTATTAATAAATTAATAGTTTTTCTCTCTGAGTTCGAAGTATGCTTTTGGATGAGAGCAAACTGGGCAAATTTCAGGAGCGTATTTACCAACGTGGATATGTCCACAGTTACGGCACTTCCAAACAACGACATCTTCTGCGATAAAGACCTTACCACCTTTAACGTTTTCTAAAAGTTTAAGATATCTTTCTTCGTGTTCTTTTTCGATTTTACCAACCATTTCAAATTGAGTGGCGATTTTAGTGAAACCTTCTTCACGAGCAACACGGGCAAATTCTTTATACATATCTGTCCATTCGTAGTTTTCACCTTGAGCGGCTGCTAATAAGTTTTCTTCAGTTGATTTAATATCGCCACCTTCAAGATATTTGAACCACATCTTAGCGTGTTCTTTTTCGTTTTCAGCAGTTTCTAAGAAGATAGCAGCGATTTGTTCGTAGCCTTCTTTTTTAGCTTTAGAAGCGAAATAAGTATATTTGTTTCTAGCTTGGGATTCGCCAGCAAAAGCAGCTTGTAAATTCTTTTCAGTTTGTGAACCTTTTAATTCCATAAAATTGTTCCTCCGTTTAATTCATTATATAAAAAATATAAAAAGTTACTAGTTAATTATTGTTTTCTTTTGAATCACTTGTAAATCTAACTTCCATTAGGGCCAGTTGACCAGCGTTAAATGAGTCTTTTCTTAAATCTCCACCAATAAAGATGAAGTGATCTAAAGATGACCAAATAAGCATCCAAGACATGATGAGGAGAAATTCAATAAATACTGTATTTAAATTACGATTATTAAAAATAATAGCTAAAACGATATAAATGATTAAGACTGTTACCCCTAAGATAAGAGCAAATAAACCAATCTTATTATTTCTATCGTAATCCATGCGTTTATCTTCGTATTCAAGAGCGTAGTGACGAATAACCGCATCTCTAATCTTTTGTTTAAGTTCAGGAGAATATCTTCCTCCATCATCAAATGTAACAATTAATGGAACATCTGCTCTTAAAAAGAAAGCTTCTTGATCGATATAGTTATAAATTTCTGGATCGATTCTTCTTCCATAAGAATAAATAGAGAATGGACCCTCTTCAACTTTTGTTAAATCAACGTGAATATTTGCTTTCCCGTCTTCTTGAATGTGATCTTTATTAAAGCGGTGTGAATAGCGATATTCACTTCTAAAAAGATCATTCATTTTACGAATGAAAAATTTGCGTGATTCACGTATTCTATCTTTCTCTAATTCTTTAGCATTTTTCGTTTTCATACGATGATTATTCTACTAAAAAAATGCCCAATTTTCAAATTTGAGACTAAGATTTGGGACTAATTTTCCCAAATATAGGATTTCTTATTACTTATTTTCTTTATTTATAATATTATTATTAGCGAGGTTAACCATGCTTTTATTCGAAGACACAACATCTATCACATCAGACGCCACCAGTGAAGCCACAAGTGAAACTGGCAGTTTTGACTGGGCTACATTTTGGAAATCTATTGGTGATTTCTTTATCAAAAATGATGGTACTGGTACAGGTACTGGTTATTTAATTCGTGTCGCATTCGCAATTGTTATCATCATTTTATCCTACTTTGTCATCAAGCTTCTTATGGCAATCATTAAGAAAGCAATGGGATTAAGAAAAAGAGGCCCAGAAATTGATGTTAGTGCTAAATGGTTTATTGCTAATGTAATCAAAGTCCTCATGTGGATAGGTGTAGCCTTCCTAGTTGTAGCGATTTTAAATATCAATCTTGCTGGATTTGCAGGTGTAGCTTCCGCGATTACTGTTGCGTTAGGTCTTGCTTTACAAGATGTTATCGGTTGTTGGGCATCTGGAATCATTATTTTAAATCAAAAACATATCCGAACAGGCGATTATATTCATATTAAAAATGGTTTGGGTGAATGCGAAGGTACTGTTACTAAGATTAGTTTCTTAATGACTTACTTGAAGACTCCTAATGGACAAGAAGTCACAGTTCCAAATAATAACGTTCAAAAAGCAATTGTTACCAACTTCACTAAACTCGGCAAACGCCGTCTCAATTATGATGTTGGCGTTGCCTATAATACTGATATCGAATTAGCCAAGAAAGTTTTACTTTCTGTTGTCAAGGGCGATAAGAGAGTATTAAAAGATGAAGAGTGCGTTGTTTATGTATATGAACTTGGTGCTTATTCAGTTGGATTAAGACTCAGATTATGGACTAATGTAGATGATTACTGGTCTTTATATAACGAATTAAGTGAGAAGATTTTACTCGCCTTTAATAAGAATAATATTTATATCCCATCATCCACCGATATAGCGATTTCCCAAAGATAATTAATTAACTCTTAACTATGATTGATGGAATTATCTTAATTGATAAAAAAGAAGGACTTACTTCAAGAGACGAAATAACTAACGTCTCTTTTAAATTGCATGAAAAGAAAGTAGGGCACATTGGAACCCTTGATCCTTTTGCTACTGGTTTATTAGTGGGCTTAGTGGGACAAGGAACGAAATTATCCCAGTTTCTTGAGTGCTTAGACAAAGTCTATGTCGCCACTTTAAAGCTAGGTAAAAGAACTAACACCCAAGACTTAACAGGCGAAGTAATAGAAGAAAAAGAAGTTCCAGAATTAAATAAAAAGTTAATCGAAGAAGTTTTCAAAACATTCGAAGGAGAAATAGAACAAACTCCTCCTATGTTTAGTGCGATTAAATACAAAGGAAAGCCATTATATAAATACGCTCGAAAAGGAGAAGAGATTGAAAGAAAATCTCGTAGAGTGCATATCTATTCATTGAATCTTCTTTCTTTTAATCATGATGAAATAATGTTCTCTGCTCATGTATCTAAAGGAACATATATTCGTACATTAGGGGAAGATATCGCTTTAAGACTAAACACAGTAGGACATCTAACAAGTTTAAGAAGAGTAAAAGTGGGGGAATATTCTGTTACTGACGCAGTTACTAGTGATAATGCTTCAGTTGAAAATATAATCCCAATTGAAAAAGCTTTAGATTTCATGGATAAGCTTTATGCAAGTGGAGAAGAAAAGAAGAAATTCCTTAATGGAATGCATATCGAAATTAAAAACAAAAGCGATACATTATATGTTTATGATGAAGATGGTATAATTGCCATATATGAAAGAGATCATAAGGATATTTATCGTTCGGTAAGAGGCTTTAGATGATAGTTAAACATTTATATATCGATAACATCGAAGAAATCGAAGAACCGATTGCAATATGCCTCGGTTATTTTGATGGACTCCATCTAGGCCATAAAAAGATTATTAGTAATGCAATCCAAAATAGCGGACTTCCTATAGGAATTTTAACATTCGATGTCCCTGTTTCCTCCTTTATTAATAACGGTAAAAGTAATGAAGTTTTAACTTCTTTAGATGATAGATTCCGTATCCTTTCTCACGATGATATTAAGTATTATTTTGTCTTCCATTTATCCAAAGAATTTTTAGCGTTATCTCCTATCGAATTTATCGAAAAAGTCCTCTTAAAACTCAATGTTAAAGAAGTATATGTAGGGGAAGATTATCGCTTTGGAAAAGGCCATGAAGGCAATATCGAATTACTTAAAAAATACTTCAAAGTTAATGTCTCTTCTTTAGTGTATTTAGACAATCAAAAAGTCTCCACTCAAGAGATTGTTAAACTCATTAAAGAAGGCAACATAAAAGAAGCATCTTCCTATTTAGGAAGACATTATCAAGTTATGGGAGTTATTGTTGAAGGGCAACACCTTGGTACGAAACTTGGATTTCCAACTGAGAATATCAAACTTTCCACTAACTATGTAATCCCTAAATATGGTGTCTATAAAACAATTGCTTTCATATCTGGAATACCTCATATTTCCTTAACAAATGTAGGGGTTCACCCAACGGTTAATGAAAGAAATGAACCAATTATTGAAACCCATATTCCAAACTACACTTCAGACGACTATAACAAAACTATTTACCTCGAGTTTGTTGAGTTTATTCGTCCTGAAATGAAATTTGAATCACTTAGCGATCTCGTTTTACAAATTGAAAAAGACATGAAAAGTCTATAAGAAATCAGCTATTTGAGGCAAATTTTCCCAAATATACGATTTCTTGTTGCGTATTCGAAAATAATTATTTATTATTATTCTCGCGACTAACTCTAAGTTTATCGATTAATCCGACGGTAGACATGGAATTAGTTAAGAAATAAGGAGGATTAAACAATGGCCCTTTCTAAAGAAAAGAAAGCTGAACTCGTTAAGAAGTTTGGTAAAAACGAAAACGATACTGGTTCTATCGAAGTCCAAATCGCTCTTCTCACCGAACAAATTAACGCCTTAACCGCACACCTCAAGGCAAATAAGAAAGATGCTTCTGGTCGTCGTGGCTTATTCGTATTAGTTGGTCAAAGACGTGGTCTTCTCGATTACTTAAATCGTACTGACCGTGATGCTTACATCAAATTAATTACCGAATTAAAAATCCGTAAATAGTTCGAAAAAATGGATAAAATTGCTCCTATTAAAGGAGCTTTTTTATTTTGTTGTATTCATAAATTTATATTTATGCTACAATTTCAATAGTTTTAAATAAGGAGTAAAAAATTAATGAAAAAAGTATTCGAATTAGATTTCGAAGGCCGCAAGATCGTTGTTGAAGCTGGCGAAATTGCCAAACAAACAGCTGCTGCGGTTTTAGTTCGCTACGGTGAAACAGTCGTTTTGTCTAACTGTGTTATGTCAAATCACACTGTTGACTGGGATTTCTTCCCTCTCTCCGTCGAATATCAAGAAAGAATGTATGCTGCTGGTAAAATCCCAGGTTCATTCTTAAGACGTGAATCACGTCCATCCACTCACGCTATTCTTGCCAGTAGAATTACTGATAGAACTATGCGTCCACTTTTCCCAGAAGGATTCAGAAACGAAGTTCAAGTCGTCTCTCAAGTAATGTCTGTTGATTATGACAATTCTCCAGAACTTACTGCGATGCTTGGCTCTTCCCTTTGTGTTTCCATCTCTGATATCCCATTTAATGGCCCAATCGCTGGTGTTGTTGTTGGTAGAGTTAACGGTAAATTAATCATTAACCCAACAGTCGAAGAAAGAAAATTATCTGATATCGATTTAACAGTCGCTGGTACAGAAGAAGCTATTAACATGGTCGAAGCTGGTGCTCGCGAAGTTAGTGAAGAAGATATGCTTGATGCTTTAATGTTTGGTCACGAAGCCGTCAAGAAATTATGCCGTTTTGAAAAAGAAATTATTAAAGAAATCGGACTTCCAAAGAAAGAAGTTCAATTAAAGACCATTCCAGAAGAATTAAGAGCAGAAGTCGTTGCTAAAGTTGATAAAGAATTAAGAGCAGCGGTTTCTACAGTTGATAAACTCGAAAGAGAAGAAAAGATCGCAGCGATTGAAAAAGCGACTGAAGATGAATATGCCGCTATGGAATATGAAACTGAAAAAGATAAAGCAGTCGCTGTTCAAAGAGTTCACGAAATCCAAGAAGATATCGTTCACCAAGAAGTTCGTCGTTTAATCACTGATGAAAAGATTAGACCAGATGGCCGTAAAGTTGATGAAATACGTCCACTTGATGCCCAAGTTGACTTACTTCCAAGAGCTCATGGTTCCGCTATGTTCACCCGTGGACAAACTCAAGTTATCTCCACAACAACATTAGGACCTTTATCAGATGCTCAAATTATCGATGATTTAACACCAGAAACAGAAAAACGTTTTATGCATCATTATAATTTCCCACAATGGTGCGTTGGTGGTATTGGTAAAATTGGTGTCTTAGCAAGAAGAGAAATCGGACATGGTGCCCTTGCTGAAAGAGCGCTTTATTATGTCCTTCCATCTGAAGAAGAATTCCCATACACCATTAGAACAGTCGCTGAAGTTACTGAATCTAACGGTTCTTCTTCTCAAGCTTCCATCTGTGCCGGATGTATGTCACTTATGGCAGCAGGTGTCCCAATTAAACGTATGGTCAGTGGTATCGCTATGGGCTTAATTAGCTCTGGACCACTCGATGATGAACACCCATATACAATCCTCACCGATATCCAAGGTCTTGAAGATCACTTTGGTGATATGGACTTTAAGGTTGCTGGTACCGAACTTGGTATTACTGCCTTACAAATGGATATTAAGATCGCTGGTGTTACCCGTGAAGTTTTACGTGATGCTTTAGCACAAGCTCATAAAGCACGCGCTCAAATTAGAGAAGTTATGGCTAAAGCCATTGATAAACCAAGACCAGATGTTGGTAAATACGCTCCAAAACTCGATAAGATGCAAATCGATGTCGATAAGATTAGAGATGTTATCGGTACTGGTGGTAAAGTCATCAACGACATTATCGCTCAATGTGATGGTGTTAAGATTGATATCGATGATGACGGCCATGTCGTAATCTATCACATGGATAGAGAAATGATCAACAAAGCCAAAGGCATGATCGAAGATATCGTTCGTGAAGCTAAAATTGGTGAAGTTTATGAAGGTCCAGTTACAAGAGTAGAAGAATACGGAGCCTTCGTTAAACTCTTTGGTGATGTTGAAGGTCTCTGCCACGTCTCTCGTTTAGGTTGGGGCTTCATTGATAAAGCTAATAAGCTCGTCAAAGTTGGCGATACTTTAAAAGTTATCGTTACCGAAATTGATGACCATGGTAAAGTCAAAGTTTCTCATAGAGAATTCGTTGAAAAGCCATCTGGTTATGTTGAAAAGCCAATCGGCAAAGTCACATCCAAAAAACACAAATAATTAATCGTTTCAAATTTATATCATCTAAATGAAGGAGGCTCATCATGCTTGATGTAATTCTCATAGGAGCAGGGGTAGTCGGTTCTTTAATTGCCCGTAAACTTGCTTCTTATGAACTCGATGTTTTAGTCATCGACAAAGAAAATGATGTTGGTAACGTTACTTCCATGGCCAATAGTGCGATTGTTCACTCTGGCTATGATCCAAAACCTGGAAGTAAAAAAGCGATCTTTAACGTTAAAGGTAACGCGATGTTCCCAAAGCTTTGCGAAGAACTTGATGTTCATTATGAACAAAACGGTTCTTTAACAGTTGCCATCTATGAAGAACAGCTTGAAACCTTAAAAGAACTCGAATTAAGAGCGAAAGAAAATGGTGTTCCAGTTCAATTACTCTCCAAAGAAGAAGTACTTAAAATGGAACCAAATCTCTCCCCTGAAGTTAAAGGAGCCTTACTTGCTCCAACCGCGGGTATTGTTAATCCTTTCACTCTTCCAGTTCATGCGATGGAAAACGCTGTCGATAATGGAGTCAAACTTCATTTAGGTGAAGAAGTGCTAAGTATTAATAAAATTAATGATGGATTTGAAGTCATCACTAATAAGAATAAATACGAAGCAAAAGTTGTTATAAACGCGGCGGGTGTTTATAGCGATAAAATTCATTCCATGATTGAACCAATAGATTATTCTATTGAAGCTAGAAAAGGTGAATATTTTGTTCTTGATCATTATGGAGAACAATTAGTGAATCACACTATATTCCCTCTTCCAAGCGCTAAAGGTAAAGGTATTTTAGTAGCTAAAACTACTTCTAATAACTTTATCGTTGGACCAAGTAGTGAACCTGATCCAGATAAAGAAGATGTTAGTACTGATAAAGCTACTTTAGATAATATTCGTAAACAAGCCACCTTACTTGTTCCAAATATTCCATTTAATCAAGTTATCCGTTCTTTCAGTGGTTTAAGACCAACTCCAAGCACTCATGACTTTATTATTGAACCTTCTAAATCTTACCCAAGCTTTATTAACGTTAGTGGAATTGAGTCTCCTGGCTATGTTTCTTCTCCGGCAATTGCCGAATATGTCGTTGATGAACTAGTTTCTAAAGTCCTTAAACTTAATAAGAAAGCTAGCTTTAACCCATATGTTCGTAAAAGAGTTCATTTAAATGAATTATCTTTAGAAGAAAGAAATAAACTTATTAAAGAAAACCCAGATTATGGCGTTATTATCTGTAACTGTGAGAAAGTCTCCTTAGGAGAAATTAAAGATGAGTTATCTCGAAGCGTTCCACCTCATACGATTAAAGCGATGAAGAAACGCACAAGAGCAGGCTTTGGTAAATGTCAATCTGGCTTCTGTCAACCTCTTGTTCTAAAAGAGATTGCTCACAAATTCAATATTCCTTTAAACGATGTTTTATATGATAAAAACGAATCATTCATCGCTCATTATGATACGAAAAGTGAGGACTAAAAGATGGAACAATTTGATTTAGTTATTATCGGTGGTGGCTCCGCCGGGATGAGCGCTGCTATCGAATCATATAATCTTGGTATTAAAGATATCTTAATCTTAGAAAAGAATAACTACTTAGGTGGTATCTTAAACCAATGCATTCATAACGGCTTTGGTCTACAAGAATTTAAAGAAGAACTTACCGGTCCTGAATTCATGACTCGTTTCTCGAAAAAAGTAAACGAACTTGGTATTAAGTATGAATTAAACACTAATGTTTTAGGTATATCTAAAGATAAAGTAGTCTCTTATTCTAATAAAGATGGCTATAAAGAAGTGAAAGCTAAAGCCATCATCTTAACAACAGGTTGTTATGAAAGAAATGCCGGCGCTATTTCTCTTGGTGGAGATCGCCCAAGTGGTGTTTATACCGCAGGCCAAGCTCAACTTTATTTAAATAACTATGGTAAATTAGTCGGTAAAAAAGTCTTCATCCTTGGTAGTGGTGATATTGGTTTAATTATGGCTCGTAGAATGTCATTAGAAGGCGCTAAAGTCCTTGGCGTTGCTGAACTTATGCCTTATAGCGCAGGTTTAAACCGTAATATCGTCCAATGTTTACAAGACTTTAATATCCCTCTTTATTTATCGCACACGGTTAAAGAAGTAATCGGTCCAAAAGGTCACTTAGAAAAGATTGTTCTTGCTCAAGTTGATGAAAGATTTAACTTTATCCCAGGAACTGAACAAGAATTTGAATGTGATACTTTACTTCTTTCCGTTGGATTAGTTCCAAATGTTGATTTACTTTCTAAACTTGGTATCCACTTTGCTAAATCTCGTGGCCCAGTAGTTAATCAATATATGGAAACTGAACTTGAAGGTTTATTTGCTAGTGGTAACGTCCTTCATGTCCACGATTTAGTAGACTATGTCGTAAGTGAAGCTCGAGAAGCCGCGCGAGGGGTTTATTTATATTTAAATAATAAACTTCCAAACACCACTGAAAAATCTTTAGTTAAACCACTTAAAGGAGTTGGTTATGTCGTTCCAAACTATGTCCAAAAGATTGATAACGACGATAAACTTATCTTCAAATTTAGAGTGGCTAAACCATATAAAAACATTAATCTTGTCATTAAAGAAGGGGATAAAGTGATTAAGAAAATCTATAAACTTGCAATCATTCCTTCTGAAATGGAAATCGTTAAGATTGATAAGAAATTATTTGAACTTAATGGTGAGGATATAACTGTAGAAGTGGAGGAAAAATAAGATGAAAGAACTAATTTGTATCGTCTGTCCACGCGGTTGTCATTTAACTGTTGATGATAATTTAAATGTCAGTGGAAATAACTGTCCACGTGGAGAAGCTTACGCTAAAGCTGAGCTTACTCATCCAACTCGTACCTTAACTTCTACTGTTAAGATTACTTCTAAATTAGAAGTAAGATGTCCTGTTAAAACTGATAAACCTCTTCCAAAAGAAAAGATTTATGAAGCAATGGACTTAATTAATCATGTTAAGATAAGCGCTCCTATAAAAATTGGAGATATTATCTTAGAAAACATTTTAGGAACTGATGTAAATATCGTTGCAACTAAAAATATTAACGAATAGGAGTCTATTATATGAACGATCGAATTAAAATCATCGCTCTTGGCGGTCAAGATGAATATGATAACAAAATGACTTTAGTGGAAGTCAATGATGATATCTTCGTTTTAGGCTGCGGTAAAAAAGATCCCGATAAGACTCGTCCTGGCATTAAATACGTTATTGCTAACTATCAATATCTAATGGATAACAAAGCTAGAGTTAAAGGTTATATCATTACTCACGCCTTTGATTCTCTTCTTGGTGGCTTAATTTACGTCTATAAAGACGTACCTGCTCCTATTTATTGCTCTGATGTCACTCGTATCTTTATTAGTTCATTTGCCGAACATAATAGAGTAAAAATTGATTTTAATTTCTTCATTGTTAAACCAACTGATTCAATCACTGTTAGTGGACATAAGATTCGTTTCTTCCAATGCGCTTCAAATATGTCTCATAGTAGTGGGGTTGCGATTAATACTAGCTATGGTAATATCGTCTACGCTGATTCATTTGTTATTGACCATAATAGCGATCCAGATTTCTATTATGATTCTAAAGCTCTTGGTGAACTCGCTAATGAACCAACCTTAGTCTTAATGTGTGAATCAAGATATAGTGATTATCCAGGTTACACTAATCCTAAATATAAACTCGTACCTTTAGTGGAACGTTCCTTCCATGACGCACAAGGTCGTATCTTTATCGCTATGGCGGTCCCAGATGCTTATAACATCGTTAAAATCATTGGCTTAGCGCTTAGAAATAAAAGAAAAATCATCACTTATGATGAAGAAACTTTTCAAACTATTATGAGAGTTATTGACTCCCATGAAGTTGGTAAAAAAATCAATAAATCTTCCTTCCTTCCATTCGGAGAAATTAACCGAATTTCCAGCAAGGACTGCCTTGTTTTAATGCTTGGCTGGGGTGAAAGACTATATCATAAGATTGAACTTTTAGCAGACGCTTCAAAGTTTGATAAACGTATTTCTTTAAATGAAACTGATACATTTATTATTGGAACTTGCTATTCCTCATCCACTGAAATTGTCGCTAATGAAGCCCTTGATGAACTTTATAAAACTGATGCGAAAATTATCTCCTTTAAGAAAAATGAATTTATTAGAATGCACGCTTCAGTTGAAGATTTAAAGACGATCATTTCCTTCCTTAGACCAAAATACTATGTTCCTATTTATGGAACATATCGTGAGCTTCTTAATAATGCTAAGTTATCACTCGAGATGGGCTTAGATCTCACTTACGCTTCCATCTTTATTCTAGATAACGGAAACATTTTAGAAATTAATGAAGGTAAAGCTAAAATCTCTCCAAATAGTGTTATCACTGGTCATCTTTATGTTGATGGTAGTGGAGTGGGAGATATTTCTTCTTCCACCTTAACCGAAAGACAAAAATTCTCTGATGATGGTGTCTTAATTATGGGAGTTATGATAAATAAAGGAAAGACTGATATCATTTCTACCTTTGATGTTCAAATGAGAGGACTAGTTTATCTAAAAGATAATGATAACCTCGTCAAAGAATTAACTCGTTTATTTGAAGTCTTAGTCCAAAAAGGTTTAGATGAACAAAAACCACTAAATCTTATTGAAGAAGAAGTTAAAGATGCTTCCTTTAGAACGATAAGAAGATATACCGGAAAATCACCATTAATTGTCCCTTATATTGCTGTCGCTAATAACTAAGACATAAATTAACATATAAAAGCGTCTAAAAGGCGCTTTTTTTCGTGAAAAATACTTTATAAATGCGTGCTTACGTGTATATAATATTGCTATGGCAAAAAAAGAAATTAAGATAAGTAAAACCGCAGTCAATGTCACAAAAGGCATTGCTATTTTCTTATTTGCAGTTTTAGTTATTCTTTCGCCAGGAACATTCTTCTCATTCCTTTCTCAAGGTATTATCGCAGGGTTTGGCTTTATTGGTTTCTGGGTTTTAATGCCAGTTATCGCTTTATATGGAATTTATACTTGTATTAAAAAGCAAGTTAAGAAGCTTAGACTCGATCTTACTTTCCTTGGAATTATTATCGCCTTAGCCTTTGTTTCTATTTTAGCCACTAATTACATTATTGAAGGGACTAAGTTTGTTCCATTTTTAGGAAATACAACATTAACTTCAACTGATTTAGTTATCTTAAATGGAAATACTCAAGTAGTTAATCTCTCTGATGGAACCACTCAAGAAGTTAAAGGCTATTTAGAGATGAGTTCCACTTTCCATTATTTCTCTCAACTTTTAAATGACGCAAATAGTGGTATTCAAAGTGCAACCTTCTCTTATAATGTCTTCTTAGCGGGTGGCTTCTTTGGCTTTATCTTTGATGGTATCTTTAATTCCCTCTTTAGAGGAACACTTGGCACAACCATTCTTTCCATTGTCTTTATCGTTATTGGTTTATTACTTATCTTTAATAGACAAATTAAAATGCTCTGGAACAAGATCCGCAATAGAGAGAAACACGAAAAGGCCCCTAAGAAAGTTCGAAATCGTGCTTTAGATGATGATTACGAATACGCTTATACTGATGATGAAAATGAAAATGAAATCGAAGACGCTCCAATAATGGATGAATCGATTCAAGATGAAGTAAAACCTGTTAATAATCAATCCGCTCCTATCGACTTCAATAGTTTCAATATGTCGATTAATTCCTTTAATAGTGGCAATTCTTTAAAACGTCCAACTTTAACTCTTGATGGGGTTAACGTTCAAAAGAATCCACAAGTAAGTGTTGAAGAAAAGCCAGTTGATGAAGCTCCAAAGCAAGCCTTCTCTCCATTTGGTAATATTTATGATGCTAAAAATGAAGAAGAGCCACCAATTACTCCAGATTTCTTAAATAACCGTCCGATTAATGCTTATTCAAACGATAATCCGGTTATTTCTGAAGATGTAGTGGCACAAGAACCTGCATATGTTAACCAAAACCCATATGTTGAAGAAAATCCTATCAGAAATGGCGTAGATGAGACAAATAGTCCAATCGAGGCGACTTCTTCATTAGTTAAGCCAACTTTTAATAAACCTATAATGAATGAACCGAATCCAATCGCTGAACAAAAAGCTCCTGAACCAATTAAGCCTTATGTTCTTCCAAGTGAAGAATTACTTGATTTACATGAAAAAGAAGAAGATAAGAACGCTAATACTCAAGCTTGCGATGCTAGAGTGGAAGAACTTAATCGTGTCTTTGAAGAACTTCATGTTGGCGCTAAAGTAGTGGGTTATACTGTTGGTCCATCTGTTACTAGATATGATTTACTCATGAATTCTGATAGATCTGTATCAACAATCGATAAATTCATTCAAGACTTACAAATTCGTTTAGGCGGGGTTAATATCCGTTTTGAAAAACTCGTTATCGGTAAATCTACCTCTGGATTAGAAATGGAAAACAAAGTCCGTACTCCAGTTGGCTTAAGAGAATGTTTAAAGAGCTTAGATCCAATTAGCGATTCCACTCGTTATCAGATGATCTTTGGTAAAGGCATCAGTGGTAACATCATTACTGGTGATATCACTAAATTCCCACATATGCTTGTCGCTGGTACTACTGGTTCAGGTAAAACTGTTTTCGTTCACGCTATCTTAATTACTTTATTACTACGTAATACACCTGAAGAACTTAAACTTGTTTTAATTGATCCAAAGCGTGTTGAATTTAACTATTATAAAAATATCCCGCATCTTTTATGTCCATCTATTACTGAATCAAGTAAAGCTTTAGTAGCCTTAAAGAAACTTGTTAATGAGATGGAAAGAAGATTTGAATTATTCGCTAACAACATGGTTAACGAAATAAAAAACTTCAATAAGATTGCCGAATCTCGTGGCTTAAAGAAGCTTCCAATTATTATTGTGGCAGTGGATGAATACGCTGACTTAAGTGAAGAATGCAAAGAAATTAGAACTCCTATTTCTCGTATCGCTCAAAAAGCTAGAGCGGCTGGTATTCATCTTATCTTAGCGACTCAAAGACCATCCGTTAACGTTATCGATGGTGTTATTAAATCGAATATTTCCACTCGTGTTGCCTTAAGCGTATCTTCTTTTGAAGATAGCCGTGTTATTATCGGTGAAGGTGGCGCCGAGAAACTCCTCGGTTATGGTGATTTACTTATCGATTCACCAAACATCCAACCACGTGGCTATAAACACCGTGTCCAAGGCTGTTTACTTGAAACTGAAGAGATTATGAGGGTCTGTGACTTTATTCGTTCAGAAAGAGGTCCAGACTTTGATCCAGAATTCTTAGATCTTGAAGATCATTCCGATGATTTTGAAGATGAAGGAATTTCTTATGATGAAGCTGAACCAACAAAAGTTTCTAAAGAAGTTCAAGAAGAAGAGCTTTATGACATTATTAAACAAGACTTAGCAAGTAAAGAATATTGTTCCATTTCCTATATCCAAAGATCTTATGGCGTGGGTTTCCCTAAAGCCGGAAGATTATTCGCTAGACTTCAAAGAGAAGGAATTGTTGCAAAACAAGGTGACTCTTCTCATGGTTGTAAAGTCCTCGTAAGAGTGGAACAAAATGATACAAATTTAGGATCAATTGAACAATCTACTTTAGTAGAATCAACTGATGATGGTGACTATAACAATGAATATTAAAGCTATTTTACTTACCTATAATTCTTTTATGGTTACTTTAGAAAAAGAGATTAATTTAGATAATCTTTCTTTTAGTTTTAAAGAAAATAAAGCCCCTGTTGAAGTCTTTTTAAATAAAGTAGAAGGTTTAAATCTTTATTTTACTATCGCTAAAAGAATCGTATTAGGAAATGAATATGTCTTTACTTTAAATGACTTTAAGAGTGTTCACCTTGATATGACCCATGCGGTGGACTTTAAAGATTTCGATTTAAAATATGCTTATTATCAAAATGATTTAGGTGCAACATACTTTAAAGACCACACTGACTTTGCTTTATGGGCTCCTTTATCATATAAAGTTCAACTTAAATATTATTTAAAGAATAAAGCTCATATCATTTTAATGAAGCGAGCCGAAAACGGGGTTTATCGCGCTAGAGTTAATGGAGATTTAAAGCACGCTACATATGTTTATATTAACTTTGTTAATAACAATAAATATGAAGTAATTGATCCTTACGCTAAATCATCCACTAGTAACGGTAAAAGAAGTGCCGTTATCGATATGTCAGTTTTAGACTCTATTAAAATTGATAACTCTAATCTCCCTCCATTTAAAAATAATGTTGAAGCTATTATTTATGAACTAAGTGTTCGTGATTTCACCATTAATAAAAACACTGATATCGTTAATAAAGGTAAATTCCTTGGTTTAACTGAAGAAGGAAGAAAAACAAGAAAAGGTAATCCAGCGGGTTTAGATTATTTAAAGATGCTAGGAGTTACTCACGTTCAACTTCTTCCAGTTATGGACTTTAAAACAGTGGATGAAGATAACCCAGATAAAAAATATAACTGGGGCTATGATCCTCAACAATATTTTGCGTTAGAAGGTAGTTATTCGACTGATCCAAATAATCCTTACACCCGTATGAAAGAATTTAAGATGCTTGTTAAAGCTCTTCATAACGCGGGAATCAGAGTGAACTTAGACGTAGTCTATAACCATATGTATGATGTGAGAACGACTTCACTTCAACAAATAGTTCCGTTCTATTATTTTAGACACACAGATGACTATCATTTCATCGAACATAGTTATTGTGGGGATGATGTCGCTAGTGAAAGAGCGATGGCGAAAAAACTTATCGTTGATTCAATTTCATTTATGTTAAATACCTATGATGTTGATGGTTTTAGATTTGACCTCATGGGTTTAATTGATATTATTACCATGAAAGAAATCGAAAGAATAGGGCGTTCATTTAAACCAAACTTAATGCTATATGGTGAAGGTTGGGATATGTACGCGGAAACTTCTACTGGAGTGGGCTGCGCTCATATGAATAACGCTCATCTTCTTCCAAATATCGGTTTCTTTAATGATAGATTTAGAAATATCACTCGTGGTCCAGGTGGAGAAACACCTTTAAATGAACCTGGTTACCTTTTAGGTAATGAAAACTATTATGATGGCTTTAAGTTCGTCTTTTTAGGTTCAACTTTAGATGTTACTTTCCCTCATATCTTTATTAATTTAAATCAATCTATTAACTATGTTGAATGTCATGATAACGCGACTCTATTTGATGCGATTGACACTACAAATAGAGATAGCCAAGATGAAATCATCCAAAGAATTAAGATGATTAATAAAACAATCCTCTTTAGTTTTGGGGTGCCATTTATTCATGCGGGGCAAGAAATAGGTTTAACTAAATTTGGAAACGGAAACACCTATAATAAAGGCGATAAATACAATCAATTTGATTATGATTTACTCGATAAACGTTACGAATCTAGTGTTTATTTCTCTAAATGCGTTAAGCAAAGAAAATCACTTCCATTCTTTAAAATAAGTGATCCAAAACAACTGGAAAAAATCTATGACTTTAACCGTATTCATGATACGTTATTCATTCGTATTTCTTATAAAGAATTCGATAAGAATTTACCAAACTACTACTTTGTAGTAAATCCATCTAAGAAGACTATTTATCACACCTTTAAACAGAAAGTTTGTCTTTATTCTTTATTAGATAATCTAGACGAATCATTAGAGAGTGATAATTCAATGATCTTCCCACTTTCTTTCAAAGTATTTTTCGAGAAAAAGGAGAATCGTTAAATGAAAAAACCTCGTCATAAAATACTTAAGTATCTTCATTTAACCGGAGTGGTTCTTATTTATCTCCCGGTTGCTCTTTTTTATCATATTTTCTTTGTTTATCGATATGGAAAACATCCAGAAAAATATCCAGTTGAGAAGCGTTATAAATTAGTTCGTAAAGAAATTAGAGGCTTACTCAAGTTACTTCGTATTGATATTAAAGTAGAGGGGCTTGAAGAATATTATTTAAATAATCCAAATAAAGCTATCTTAATTATTTCTCACCAAGCTATTCTTGATCCTCTTATCTTTATCGCGGCATGTCCTCGTCCAACTTCCTTTTTATCGAAAATCGAAGTTAAAAAATATCCATTAGCGAGCTCCGTTATTAAAGCGCTTGATGGTTTATATATCGATAGAGCAAAGCTCATGACTCAAATAGACACCATTAGAGAGATTGTAAAACGCGCTAAAAGCGATAAACATGCTTCAATTGGTATTTATATCGAAGGACATCGAAATGACCACCCAGAAGGCGATGTTCAAGAATATAAAGCAGGCACAATTAAAACAGCTTATATGACTAAAACCGATATTATTAATGTTGCTAACTATGGTGAATTTAGAGTAGTTTCTCCTCGTTATCATTTAAAACGATATGTCTGTTACCTTCATTTCTTTAAACCAATCCATCCTGAAGAATATAAAAATATCGATAACTTCACAATGGCCTCTAACTTAATGAAAGAAACTAATGAAGAGATCGATAAGATTCGTTTAGAAGATATTGAATATTATGAACATTCTAACGAGACTAAAAGAGGAAAAAGAGAAGCTCTTCTTGTTTCCCGTAAGACTCCGCTTATCGCTAAAGTTGATAAAAAGAAGTAGTCTCAAATAGACTTAATTCATGAAAATTTAATGTATGCTATAGCATACATTTTATTTTTCTTTCCCAAATTTTGAATCATTTTTGCTCCCTTTTACCCTACTAAATAATAGAGGCCCATAAAAGGAGGAAATATATATGGTCAAAATTTTTATAGCCGTTTTAGTGGGGACTGTCGCAATGATTGTAATCTTTACCGCAATCGACGCTTCAACTCGCGCTAATCCTGATGAAGTAGCTTATATTGTTAACTCAAATAACACTACTTCAATCTCTGTTTCCATTAGTGGAGAAATCACTCGTCCAGGAACTTATTTAATGGAAGGAAATAGCGATTTAGGAGACTTAATTGCTACCGCTAGCGGAGTTACATCAAACGCTGATGAACTAGCTTATGATACTTCATACGCTTTAGCGGATGGTTTAAGCTTTTATATCGCTCCTAAATATGATAATAACGATGTCTGCTCTTTAGAGATGATTGAAAAAGTTAATATCAATAAAGATGATAGTGAAACTCTTCAAAGTGTGAATGGCATTGGTTATACCGTTGCTAACGCAATTGTCACTTATAGAGAGAATAATGGTAACTTCTATCGTATTGAAGATCTTAAAAATGTCTCTGGAATTGGTAACGCCACATTTGAGAAAATTAAAAACTATGTTCGCTTAAAAGACTAATGTTTATACTTTTTGCCGTAATTGGATTCATTTTAGGGGCTAATATCTTAGTTTATTACCCTTTAATCTTTATCCCATTATCGATAATATTTTTTATAGCTATTTATAAAAGTGCGAAACTTAAAGGACTTATTTATGGTGCCTCTTCCTTTCTACTCGCTCTTTTAGTGTCTTCTATATTTAATAATCTAACTCCTCCTAAAGAACAAACCTCTTTTAGTGGGATTATTATTGAAGCGAAAGATAATTATTATGTTTTATATTCTTTCCCTTATAAGTTTTATGTTTATGAAAAAGAAAATGATGTTGAAATAGGGGATATTTTAAAGCTAGATTCATCTTCCTATACTTACGCTCAAACGACTTATGAATCGCAGTTTGATTTTTCGTCTTACTTAAAAAGTAAAGGAATTAGATATGAACTTAATTCTTATAAGAAAGAAGTGCTATTTCAAAACTTTTTCGCGTTTAAAAAGATTAGAAGAAATTTCTTAAATAATTTTGAAGGTGATACAAAAGATTTATTAGACGCTTTATTATTCGGGAATAAGAATTATAACTCCCATGTTATTGAACTAGCTTCTTCGCTTAATATCATCTATTTATTTTCTACTTCAGGAATATATTTATCTTTAATTCTTAGAGGAGGGAAATTTATCACCTCTAAGTTTAGTAAAAACAGTAAAGTAGGGGAGATTATCCCTTTAATAGTTTTACTTCCTTATTTACCCTTTATTTTTACTAAAATCGGGATAATAAGGGTAGTTCTAACTTATTTACTCCGTTATTTAAATCATAATTTCTTTAAAAAGAAGATCGATAATCTAACTTTAATATCTTTCGTCGGTTTATTTATCCTATTAATGGATTATACCGCTTCATATCAGATGGGATTTTATTTAGGTTTCTTTTTATCGTGCTTAATAAACTGTTCAGGCGATATAACGAAACGATTTAAAAAGAAGAAATACGCTTTTACGATTCTTCCGATTATTATCTATTTCTTTATGCTTCCGATATCATCTTTCCAAAATAATGAATTCCATATCTTTCAGTTATTATTTCAAAATCTAGTTTTACCTCTTAATGGAATCTATTTTATCACTGGTTTACTCTCCTTATTTAGTGTTCCTTTTACTCATGTTCTTCCATTTATGTCTAATATCCTAATTAGTTCATATAAAGTCATCCATTTAGTAGATTATTCCATCTCTTTAGGAGAGTTTAATGCTTATTTAATCGCCATA
Source organism: uncultured Caryophanales bacterium (assembly GCA_946630435.1). GTDB lineage: Bacteria > Bacillota_I > Bacilli_A > RFN20 > CAG-826 > Fiminaster. The sequence goes on from CAMOYS010000008.1 coordinate 21,776, forward strand.
TATTATGTTTTATATTTCTACTTCTTAATTAACTTTGAAGCGTTTAAAAGAAGGAAATATATAAGCGCGGCATTCATCATGACTTTATTAATGTTAATAAAAGGTATCCCATTTAGACCTTATTTATATAACGCGGTTTACTTTATTAATGTTGGTCAAGGAGACTCAATATTAATCCAAAACCATAATAATACCGTTTTAATTGATACAGGTGGAAACATTAACTTTGATATGGCAAAAGAAACCTTAATTCCTTTCTTTAAGAAAAAGCAAATTAAGAAAATAGACGCTTTAATAACGACCCATAATGATTATGATCACGCAGGGGCGGCGCCATCATT
>CAMOYS010000009.1 GCA_946630435.1 uncultured Caryophanales bacterium
GGTGTAAACGAATTGCACGTCCATCAACAAGTTTTGGTTGGAACGCTTGAATACCTAAACGGTGAAGAGTTGGCGCACGGTTAAGTAAGACTGGGTGATCGGAGATGATTTCTTCGATAATATCGAAGACAACTGGATCATATTGGTCGATAATCTTATCCGCGGCTTTATGAGCGGTAACGTATCCTCTTTTGATTAAGAGGTTTGCGATGTATGGGCGTAATAATTGAATAGCCATTTCGCGTGGTAAACCACATTGATACATCTTAAGATCTGGTCCAACCGCGATAACGGAACGACCGGAGTAGTCAACACGTTTACCGAGTAAGTTTTGTCTAAATCTACCTTGTTTACCTTTAAGGGAAGAAGATAAAGATTTAAGAGCACGACCGCCGGCACCTTGAACAGGTTTATTACGACGACCATTATCGATTAAAGCATCAACCGCTTCTTGAAGCATACGGCAGCCATTCATAATGATGACTTTTGGTGCTTTAAGTTCAATTAATTTTTTAAGTCTGTTATTACGGGTAATAACACGACGATATAAGTCATTTAAGTCACTAGCAGCGAAACGACCACCGTCAAGTTGAAGCATTGGACGGAGATCTGGTGGAATTACTGGAATTACATCAAGAACCATCCATTCTGGCTTATTGTCACTATTTCTAAAAGCTTGGACAACTTCTAAGCGTTTAATGAGTTTAGTGCGTTTTTGACCAGTAGCGTCAACGAGTTCTTTGTTAATCTTTTCAAAATCGCCTTCTAAGTCGACTTCTTTAAGTAAACGTTTAATAGCGGCAGCACCTTCACCAAATTCTGCACCAGTATAATTGCTAATGAATTTAGAAACAGTAGCAAAGTCGAATGCTTCTTCTGGGTTAGCCATATCGCTAATTAAAGCGTTAGCTCTTTCGAAATCGGCACTTTCAGGATCGATTGTGCTTAAGATTTCTTGAATGACAGAGGTAAATTCTACTCTAGCGGTCTTTTCATCTAAATATTCACGATATTTTAAGATCTTGGATGTACCAGGATTTAAACAGATGTGAGCGACGAAATAGACGACTTCTTCAAGTTGTTTTGGAGAAATATCAAGAATTAAACCGATTCTAGATGGGATACCTTTAAGGTACCAAATGTGGGTACATGGGGAAACGAGTTCGATATGACCCATGCGTTCTCTACGTACTTCTTTAGAAATAACTTCGACACCACACTTTTCACACTTAACACCAGCGAAACGGATCTTTTTATATTTTCCACAATGACATTCGTAATCTTTAGCAGGACCAAAGATTCTTTCACAGAATAAACCATCCATTTCTGGTTTTTGGCTACGATAGTTGATTGTTTCAGCTTTAGTAACTTCACCATAGGATTGTTCACGAATGCGTTCTGGGGAGGCAAGTCCCACTTTAATAGCGGATAAATTATTTACATCAAACATAAACCTTTGACCTCCTTATTTTAAGAATTCTGCAATTTGTTCGGCGATATCATCAGCCGCGCTACCTAAGATTTCAGGAGCGTTTCTTTCTTCAGATGCACCGGTAAGTTTACGGATAGCAGAATTAATCTTTCTTTCTTCTTGTTGAGCTTCACGAGCAAGAGCATCAGTGTCGATAACGTTATGATTCTTATCATAGAGTTTGACATCTAAGCAGAGAGCGTCAAGTTCTTTAACAAGAACTTTGAAGGCTTCTGGAATGCCTGGTTTTGGAAGTTCAGTACCTTTGATGATAGCTTCGTAAGTTTTTCTTCTACCAACGCGGTCATCGGATTTAATGGTGAGGATTTCTTGTAAGGTGTTGGCAGCGCCATAAGCTTCAAGAGCCCAGACTTCCATTTCGCCGAATCTTTGACCACCGTTTTGAGCTTTACCACCAAGTGGTTGTTGAGTAACAAGAGAATATGGACCTGTCGCACGGGCGTGTAATTTATCATCGACCATGTGGACAAGTTTAATCATATACATAACACCGACGGAGATTCTTTCATCGAATCTTTCACCAGTACGACCATCATAAAGAACAGTCTTACCGTCTTCGTCAATGCCGGCTTGCTTCATTAAATCAAAGATTTCTTCATTAGAGATACCATCGAAAACTGGGGTGGCAATCTTTAATCCAAGTTTCTTACAAGCAAGACCTAAGTGAATTTCTAAGATTTGACCGATGTTCATACGAGATGGAACACCAAGTGGGTTGAGCATAATGTCAACTGGAGTACCATCGGCAAGGAATGGCATATCTTCTTCTGGAAGAATACGGGAGATAACGCCCTTATTACCATGTCGACCGGACATCTTATCACCTTCACTGATTTTACGTTTTTGAACGACGTAAACACGGATAGTTTTCTTAACACCAGGTGGAAGATCATCGCCATTTTCTCTAGAGAAGATCTTAACATCAAGGACAATACCTGCACCACCGTGTGGAACACGGAGGGAGCTATCCTTCATGTCTTTGGTCTTTTCATGGAAGATAGCCATGAGGAGTTTTTCTTCTGGAGTTGGTTCAGACATACCTTTTGGAGTGACTTTACCAACTAAGATATCTCCTTCACGGACTTCACTACCTGGAATGATAATACCGTTTTCATCAAGGAAGGATTTGGCTTCTTCAGAAGTATTTGGAATATCGCGGGTAATATCTTCAGGTCCGAGCTTAGTTTCGCGGCAGTCGATTTGATATTCTTCAATGTGAATTGAGGTATATGTATCGTCTTTAACGAGTCTTTCGGACATGATAACCGCGTCTTCATAGTTATAACCTTCCCAAGTCATGAAGGCGATGGTAACGTTTTGACCTAAAGCGAGGTCACCGTTTTGCATAGCAGGACCATCCGCGAGGATGTCACCTTGCTTAACTTCATCACCAACTTTGACGATGGCAACTTGGTTAATACATGTTCCTTGATTACTTCTTTCGAATTTTTGTAATTGATAGATTCTTTCAAGTTTGGCGCCTTCTTTAACGACAATCTTTTGAGAATCGACATATTTAACTGTACCAGGAGCGACTGCGACCACGGCTAAACCAGCATCTTTTGCAACACGGTATTCAATACCTGTTCCAACAAATGGAGCGTGTGGTTGTAAGAGTGGAAGAGCTTGACGTTGCATGTTAGCACCCATAAGAGCACGAGTAGTATCATCGTTCTCTAAGAATGGAATACAAGCAGTCGCGACAGAAACGATTTGTTTTGGAGAAACGTCGATATAATCGATTAATTCCGCTGGAACGATAACGTTTTCACCATTATGTCTAGCGATGACTTCTTTATCGACAATCTTATGATTTTCATCAACAGTAACGTTAGCTTGAGCGATATAGTGATCTCTTTCTCCGTCAGCGGATAAGTATTCAGTTTTATCGGTAACAATAGCGCCTTTTTCAACAATACGATATGGGGTTTCAATAAAACCATCGTTATTGATTTTAGCGTAGCTAGCTAAGTTATTGATAAGACCAATGTTTTGGCCTTCAGGGGTCTCAATTGGACAAATACGACCATAGTGAGTTGGGTGAACGTCACGAACCGCTAAAGAGACACGGTCACGAGCAATACCACCTCTACCTAAAGCGGAAATACGACGCTTATTGGTAAGTTCAGATAATGGGTTGGTTTGGTCCATGAATTGAGATAATTGTGAACTTGCAAAGAATTCACGGATGGAAGATGTTAATGGTTTGATGTTAATTAAGGATTGGATAGTAGCACTTTCCATATCGGTAATAGACATCTTTTGTTGAATAGTCTTAGCAGTCTTAGTTAAACCTTCTCTAAAGTTGTTTTGGATAAGTTCACCAACTGGACGAATACGTCTATTTCCTAAGTTATCGATATCATCAACTTCACCAATTCCGTCCATGATATTCATTAAATAGGAAAATAGTGCGAGCACGTCACTATATGTCATACAGGTGACGGTAGAATTCATATCAGTACCAATTAACTTAGTGACATGGTTCATCTTTTCGTCAGTGTAGACTTTAACGATGTTAACGTGTCCAGAGAAGACTTGGCTATTTTCGGCATCTTCTTTACCTTTTTGAGCGTTTCTTTCAAGAGCTGCAACTAAGGCAGGATTTGGTTTAATAGAAACAAGGTGAGCGCCGTTTTCAAAGATTTCTTCATCTTTTAATTTACGAACATCTTCTTTAGATAAATATGTTCCCTTATCGAAGAGCATATCGCCATCAGCAGAGAATAAAGGTTCGGCTAAATAGCGGCCTGCTAAACGATCATAGATGCCAAGTTTAGAGTTAATTTTGTGACGACCTGGCTTGCCAATGTTATAACGACGATGATCAAAGAATTGTTGAACAAGATAGTTTGCAACACCATCATCAGTAATTGGTTCACCTGGTTTTAATTTGCGGAAAATTTCCACTAAAGCATCTTTACTTGTTGCGATATTGGCGTCTTTTGAAACAGTTAAGTTCATCATGTCGCCTTTACCATAGAGATCAAAAAGTTGTTTTTCGTCATCAAGACCCACCGCTTTAAGGAAGACAGTTGCAGGCATCTTCTTTTGACGGTTGATGCGGACATTAATCATTCCTTTTTGGTCGGTTTCGAATTCTAACCAGGTTCCACGAGCAGGAATTAAATCACCCTCATAGAAGAATTTACCTGTTTTATCTTGTGTTTTAGATAAATAGGCACCTGGAGAACGAACGATTTGGCTTACGATAACACGTTCTGCACCGTTAATGATAAAAGTACCGGATTCTGTCATAAGTGGAATATCACCCATGAAGACTTCACGTTCTAACATACTCTTTTCATTTGTAGCATTTGCTCTTCTAAGAATTAACTTAGCTCTAAGTGGAGCGCTATAGGTGTAATCACGTGCTTTACATTGTAAGTATGTGTATTTTGGTTCTTTGAGTTCAGAGGAAACATAGTCAATGAAATAATCTTCATTGAATGAAGCGATAGGGAAAATTTCTCTAAGAACTTCATCAATTCCACTTTCGAGGAACCACTTGTAAGACTTAGTTTGAATCTCAACAAGGTTAGGGAGTTCAAGGCTACCAGAAATTTTTGAGAAATTAATTCTCTCATTTGGTAGTAATGGATAATTTTTGTATGTTTTTGACATGTAATGGCTCCTTTGTAATTAATTCACTTTCTTAACCGCTTTTAGAACGAGATAACCTTTGTGTTTAGCGATTATTTCGCAGTTCCCATAAAGTGTTTCAATGTAAGCTTTGGCGCTTAAGGCACCCTGGGCTTTCCTAATAACGATATAAAGTGAACCGCCATCAATTAAATGATCTCTCGCTCCGTTATAGATCTCGTAAGTAACTTTCTTACCAGCTCTAATCGGAGGATTGCTCACAATTGAATCATATAATCCTTCAATCTTATTATAGATGTCACTTTGAAGGCAGGTGACTCGATGGTCTAAGTTGAGCAATCGCGCATTCTTTTCACATAATGCTAGAGCGCGCGTATTGACATCGGAACAAGTTACGTTCAGAGATGGGGTTAATTTAGCCAATGTTAGACCGATTGGACCATAACCACATCCGATGTCGAGGATGTTTTTTCCTAGATTAGATTTAAGGAGAGTTTCTATAAAAAATTCACTCCCCAGATCTAATCTATCTTTGGAAAAAACACCGTTATCCACCTTAAGTGAGAAGGATATCCCATTCATCGTATAACTAATTTCTCGTTCGTTAGAAGATACTTTATCGTCGTTAATGAAGTAATGAGACATCGCTTTTCCTTAAGTGTTAGATATTTTTAAAAGTAAATTGAAGGGAAATTATTTAATTTCGACTTCAGCACCAGCAGCAACAAGAGCTTTCTTGTGTTCTTCTGCTTCGACTGGTGAAATGTGTTCTTTGATGTTGCTTGGAACAGCGTCAACGAGCTTCTTAGCATCCATTAAGCCTAAGCCAGTGATAGCTTGGACAGCTTTGATGACGGCGACTTTGGAAGCGCCAACAGCTTTTAAAACTAAGTTGACATCAGCTGGACCGGCTGGAGCTTCTTCTTCAGCTGGAGCAGCGGCTGCGACTGCAACTGGAGCAGCAGCGGTAACACCAAATTCTTCTTCAACAGCCTTGACTAATTCATTTAATTCAAGAACTGACATTTCTTTTAATGAAGCGATAATTTCTTCTTTAGTTAACTTTGCCATAGTAATTTCCTCCTAAATTGGCATTAATTTTTGCTATCCGCAACAGCTTTGACAGTGCAAGCAAAACTGCGGATAGGTGCTTGCAAGCACGATAAGAACATGGAAATCAATCCCTCGCGTCCTGGAATATTTGCTAATTCTTTGATACCGTTAGCGTCAACAACTTTTCCTTCGACTAAACCGGCTTTAATAACGAGTTCTTTGTTCTTCTTAGCGAATTTTGTAAGAACTTTTGGAGCAGCGGTAATGTCTTTAGAGAAGATGTAAGCATTAGAACCACATAAGTATTGATCGAGTTCTTGATGACCTAATGAATCATTGGCTTTTTGAACTAATGTATTCTTATAGACACCAAATGTAGATTCAGTACCTTTGAGTGATTTTCTAAGTTCGGAAATCTTAGCGACAGATAAACCACGATATTCAACGATAATAACAGCGTTAGATTCATTGAACTTTTCGGTTAAGCCGTTAATGATTTCAGCTTTGGACTTACGAATTTCTGGATTCATTGTTCTACCTCCTTTTTAAAATGTGTTTGAGAGGCTCCAATATACTTGGTAGTAATACACCTGGGCAACATTATTAAGTCCCGTGACCGTTGCTGTCTTCGGTATATTGTGCTCTTTCGAATTAATTATCCCTCGATGTTGATCTTGAGAGATGGACCCATTGTAGTGTGTACAACGGCACTTTTAATGTAAGTACCTTTAACTGCGGCTGGTCTCACTTTAATGAGAGTGGTGAGAAGAGCTTTTAAGTTATCAACAAGGTCTTCAGTCTTAAAGCTGGCTCTACCGATGGTGAGGTGCATATTAGCATCCTTATCTAAACGGTATTCAACTTTACCTAATTTGATTTCTTTGATAGCTTTAGCGATATCTGGTGCAACGGTACCGGTCTTTGGGTTTGGCATTAAGCCTTTTGGACCAAGGATACGACCCATTTTACCAAGTTCACCCATCATATCTGGGGTCGCAACGATAACATCGAAATCGAACCAGTTTTCAACTTTGATTTTTTCAAGTAATTCCTTACCTCCGGCAAAATCAGCACCGGCAGCTTTCGCTTCTTCAACTTTAGAAGTGATAGCACAGATTCTTTTTGTCTTACCATTTCCGTGTGGGAGAATGAGAGTTCCTCTAATTTGTTGATCAGCTTTGGTTGTATCAACATTGAAACGGAATGAGACATCGACTGTGGCATCAAATTTGACAGTTGATGTTTTCTTTACGAGTTCACAGGCTTCTTCGAGGCCATAAACTTTATTGCGATCGACGAGTTCGAGAGCCTTAGCGTACTTTTTAGATAATTTCTTCATAACTACTATTCGTCAATCGTGATACCCATATTGCGAGCAGATCCTTCAACAATCTTCATAGCTTGTTCAATGGAGTCGCAATTGAGGTCTGGTAATTTGTATTCAGCGATTTCTTTGAGTTGAGCTTTACTGATGTGGCCAACTTTAGTGGTCTTAGGATTGGATGAACCTTTCTTAATACCAGCAGCCTTTAAGAGTAAGCCTGCAACTGGAGAAGTCTTGATTACAAAATCGTGTGATTTGTCTTCATATGCTGTGATGATAACAGGAACGATTTCACCTTTACGGTCAGCTGTCTTAGCGTTGAAGTCTGTGCAGAACTTTGGCATGACAACACCGGCAGAGGCGAGTTTTGGACCTGGTTTAGCTTCGCCACCAGGGAGTTCCATCTTCACAACTTTGACGATTCTTTTACTCACGTGACATTTCCTCCTTTTTTGATAATTGATTTGTCCGTGTCGTGGTCATAGGAGAAATCAACTCCTTCCACTTACGAATATACGTGTGCGTCGCACCCTCTCATAGTGAACAACACGCAACGAAAATTTTATATTAATATACGTATGTAGGCAAGCACTTTTTTAAGAACTTGGTTTTGAGAGTGAATAAAAAATGTTTATTGAATAAACATTTTTGGTTTTTAGTAAATTCTTGAAAATTTTTGACAAAAAATAAAGGGTGTAAGCCGTTTTGACTTGCACCCAATTAGGTTGAAATTTGCCTTATTTTTACTTAAAAGCAAAGCCTGAAATTACGAGAACTGCAACCCCTAAAACGATGGCTAACGAACCGAGAATAATAGGGATAAAGAAGACACGGAATTTCTTTGTTTTTGCGATGATAGCAAACACTATTCCTATCGCTGCTAAGACAAGAGTCATGACTGCTGTAACAGTAGTGATGTTTTGGAAAGAAGCGGGTTCAACTGGACCATAACCGCTCTCTTTTCCAATTACATAAGTAGCAATTGTAGATAACCCAGTAATTGAAGTGAACAAGGAAATTCCGGCACTAATAATACCAACAATAAAGAATGGAACTCCTCTATTTCTTCTATGAGCAGGTGCTTGAGCAACGTTTTGAGGTGCGCTATCACCAGCAACTCCTTGGTTATTAGCTTGAGGTATTTCACCACTACTTTGATTTAAACCTGGGTTTTGAGCTTCAGCATTATTTTGAGGCATAATTGGAGGAAGATTTGGATTTTGTGTTTCCTCTGGTTTAATACCTTTTTTAAGTTCTTTTTGACGTCTTTTTTCAGCACGTTTAGCAACCTTAGCGAGGCGTTTTCTTTCTTTTTCTTCGCGTTTCTTTTGAGCAGCTTCTGACTTATCAAATTCCTCTCTAATGGCTTTAATAGTGTCTTTTTCAAGTTTCTTACCCAAAGTCTTAGCAAGGAACTTTTCGAGAAGGCCTGGTTTTTCGCTTAATTCATCTGGTCCTAAAAGTTGACATCTAGCAAGTTTTTCAGGTGAGGTATAAACTTCATGTAATTTTCCATCTTTGTCATAATATCTACTATATATTCTTCCTGAAAAGGTAAAAGTTTCGACATCATGACAGTTATCGCAATAAGTTTGATATTGAATTTTAGCAGTAATTGTCATTGAGTTATCGTCTTTAATTTTTTGTTGTCTAGAAAGTTCGACAATATTAATAATATTTCGATTTCTTAATAATAATTGTCCGCATTTTTTACAAATGGATCTATCAATTCTTTCATCGACTTTTTTGCGAAATTCAATAAAAACGACATAGACAGTAAAACCAGCTAAAATTAATGCACCAATAAGTGATATGATTCCAGTTGGGTCTCCAGATGCAAACGACATAATAGATAGAATTAAAAATAACAATACAAATATGCCCATAAGTGCAATGGTATAAATTGTTAAATATTTTTTGTACGCAATTTCTTCTCTTTTAATCCAGTAGTTAGCAGAATTTTTGATTTCTTCATCGGTTAATTTATCGATATCAGTATCTTTTGTAATCTTTAAAAGTGTAGATTGCACGCTGCCATTATTATTTACATTTACAGCATTTAAGGATGCATCTACTCCACTTTTTGCAGGTCTTTCTTTAAATCCAAACATAAAGTATTACCTCCTAAATTAAATCAGCATAAACTTCATCTAAATCGACACCATTAAGTGTGCCTAAACCTTCAGATGTTTTTCTTGTAACGGATGAGCCGGTACTCTTATCAACGATTAAATATTCATCGTCGTCATCAGTAAGAGGAACCATTATAAAACGATCATTATAAGCAATATCGTAATCTTCGTAATCTTCAGGACTTATTGGTTTATCATCAATATAGATTTTTCCATTTGAATAAAATGCAGAATCATATAAGTGGCTGTCATGAGGAGTGCCAATTTCAAGGTCGCCCTCTACATCTTCATCATCCTCTTCAGTATCTTCTTCGTCATTTTCTTCATCTTCATCGATGCCTTCATCATCCTCTTCGTCGCCATCACCTACAACGTAATCATGATGACTTGAGACATTTGTTATATTTTGATTAGAGGACATCTCGTTTGTACCGTTTTGAGAATTATTAACTTGATGTTGCAAAGTGATTTGGCCAACTAAAGAGGCTAAGTCTTGTAAATCTTCAGGACTTAAGTTTTGAAGAGCAAGCTTATATTCTTCTCTACTTGTAAAATCCACGCCAATATCCACTAAATCTTCAGGGTATTGGGCACCTAAATCAGCCATTATTTTATAAACATAAAGGCGTCCAGCTTTGGGAAATTTTGGTAATAATTGATTAACTGCAACTTTTGCTTCATCGAAATTTTTTGCAAGCAAAAGATCTACAATCTCAAAAATCTTGTATTCTTTTTGTTCCATTTAGAAATAGATCTCCTTTGTAATAAATTCTAAAATTCTAATAGTGGAATAGCAAGATATTATCTTGAATTAGGCATTAAAAAAGTCGGATAAGTCCGACTTAATTAACTTGGAAGTTTTTTAAATTTTCTCGATTTCAGAGAACTCAAGATCGATTGGAGTGACCTTACCGAAGAAGACGATTTCAACACGGCATTCGCCAGTTTCTTTATTAATAGAAACAATCTTGCCTTCAGCACCTTCAAGGTGGCCACTGATGACTTTAACAGAATCGCCAACATTGTATTCGGCAATCATGGAAGCATCGATCATACCCATACGTTTTAAAACTGGTTCCATTTCTTCTCTTGATAATGGTGTAGGTTTTTGACCACCACCAGCAGAACCGGCGATACCAGTAACTCCTGGAGTGTTACGAACGATATACCAAGTTTCGTTATCCATAATCATTTCAATGAAAATGTAACCTGGATATAAGTTTTTCATTTTGGTCTTACCAGTTGGGAGACCATCTTTTAAAACTGGGACTTCTTGTTCAGCGACTAAAACTTGGAAAATGCGATCATCTAAACGCATAGTTTGAATACGTTTTTTCAAGTTAGAAGCAACTTTGTTTTCGTGTTGAGAATAAGTGGTAACAATGTACCAGTGTTTTTCTGCTAATTGTGATTGTGATGGCATTAGAACATCCTCCATAAACTAATTGCAGCAGAAACGTCACCACTAGTAGATGAGTTTCCACCGAAACCTTTAAATAATTCTTTAAGTTGTCCGATTAATGTACCTGCGGCTAAGTCTTCTAAAGAGAGGACTAAAGCGCAGAAGATACAGATGACAAGAGCAGCGATTAAAGCTGGAACGAATTGTTCACGCTTTGGCCAGCGAACTCTTTTACCTTCGCGGACTACTTCCTGGGCATATTTTTTTGGGGTCATATTGATCCTCCTTTTATTTGCTTTCCTTGTGCAATGTCATTTTATTGCATTTCGGGCAAAATTTCTTTAATTCAAGACGAGTAGTAATACCTTCATTTTTGGCTGTCGTGGTATAGTTCCTAGACAGACATTCGGTGCAGATTAAAATAACTTTTCTTCTCACGTTAGGTTATCCTACTTTCAATTCTTGCTTTACAATAATACAACTTACTTTTTTCATATGTCAACAAATAGTTAAAACATATTTGTCACTTTAAAATGAAAAGCGGACTTCTTTACTAGAAACTTTTTAAACAAATTTCATATAGGAAGTCCACTCTTTGGGAAAAATTTTCCCATTTAGGCGACTATTTAAAGTTTTTCAATAACTTTATCGAGTAACGATTCGGAATAATCTTCAATACGTCCTTCATCCACTAAAGAAGCAAGATTAGGATCAATTGGGATTTCGGCTAAAATAGGAAGGCCTGAAGTGTTCTCTTTTTTAGACTTAAAAATCTCTATTCTTTCGTTACAATTTGGGCACTTAACGTATGCCATATTTTTAACTAAACCAACGATTGGAATATACATCATTCTTGCCATATTAATTGATTTAGCTACGACCATAGAAACTAAATCTTGTGGAGATGTCACCACCACTATTTCATCAATTGGAAGAGATTGGAAAACTGTTAATGGTACATCACCTGTTCCTGGTGGCATATCAATAAGTAGGTAATCCATTTCACCATAATTAACATCGGTGAACATTTGTTGAACAAAGCCACTGACAATTGGACCTCTCCAAACGATAGGATCTTCATTATTTTCAAGTAAAAGATTTACTGACATAACTTTGATGCCTAACTTAGTTTCAACTGAATATAAGCCGTTATCATCTTGCATAGCAAAAGCATTACTTAAGCCAAATGCTTGTGGAATACTTGGACCGGTAACATCAGCGTCCATAATTGCCACTTTATTTCCTTTTTTTGCTAATTCACTAGCAAGTAAGGATGTTACTAAAGATTTACCAACGCCACCCTTGCCGGAAATAACAGCGACAACTTTTTTAAATGATGTACCAACGTGTGGTTCGACTTTTTTAATTTCATTTCTTTCTCCGCAGCCTTCAACGCCGCAGGAAGAACAATCATGATTGCAATCTGCCATATAAAAACCCTCTAAATTATTATTAATAATAAAGAGGGAAAAATCAAATCTAATAATTATTTATTTTTTAGTGAATTACGATATTTTTTCAAATCACCTAAAATGGTATTAGGTCCATCGTCTTTCATAATTCTTCTCATCGTAGAAGAACAATATTTGAATTTACTATTTATTTCTTTTCGATTATAACCACGCATCATTAATGAAATATAATTTCGCTGAATCTTATTTTTGGCGTTCTCTTTCTTTGTTAGATGAGGACGTTTTTTGAAAACAATATCAAGGATTTCGTTTTCCTCCACATATTTAGTTGGATCGTTTTCAAAAGAGTCGCTACACGCAACAATGTCATGAGCGTCAGACCCGGTCTCACTTGTGATTGCATCTAGGCTTAGGATTTGTCTTTGATAATCCATTTGCTCTATAAGATCAGTATTAACAGATCTAATCAATACTCTCATAAGAAGAGAATCGAAAGTGCCTTTTTTGTTATCAAATAGGCTTAATGATTTTAAAACTGCGGTGTGATAATTAAGTAAATAGTCTTCCGCTTCAACAAGAGAATTACCGAAACTTGAGATAAGCTTTCTAATTCTTGCAAGCGTGCTTTTCAGGAATATGCCTTCTAAAATAGCAATTGATTTTTTGCAGCCTTTTTTGGCTTTCATAATTAACTGTAATGAAACTTCCATAATAAACCCCTTTGTTGGAAAGTTTTATGGACGTATGAGTGCTAAAATTCAAATTAGTTTTTTGATTTAATCATTGCTAGGATAATACCAGTAGCAACAGAGACATTCAATGAATTGACATGTCCAAACATTGGAATTTTAATGATAAAATCGGAGTTTTCTAAAACGAGTCTAGAAATACCGAATCCCTCTGATCCCATAACAACAACCGTTTTGTTATCGTATGAAATCTTGCTATAGTCAACATCACCACTGCCATCAGCAGCGTATACCCAATATCCTATTTCTTTTAGTTTTTCTAAAGCTCTAGAGATACTGGAAACTCTGACAATCTTAACGTGGTCAATAGCGCCTGTTGAAACCTTTCTAACTATTGGAGTGACATCAACTTGACCGTGCTCCTTAATGATTATCATATCGACATCAAAAGCGTCTGCGCTTCTAATAATAGCACCGAGGTTATGCGGATCCTCAACCCCGTCGAGTACTAATATCAAGGATTTATCTTTACTCTTAATCTGATTAATTGCTTCATTCAATGATAAGTAACTATATTCTTTGATAAGAGCTACAACACCTTGATGTTTCGATGTATGAACTAATTTGTCAAGCTTCTCAACTGGGACAAACTCGATTTTTCTTACCTTATTCTTTTTCGCTAAATCGATAAAGCGTTGGTCCGAAAAGTCTTTCTTGAGATAAAGTTCAAGAACGTTGTCCTCGTTTAATGAAGAGAGGATTGGATTACGTCCATACATATATTTTCCCATAAAAATTTTTTTGTGATTCCTAAATAGTTATTTTAAATTATGTTTTTTTCAATTAACACAGCGCGAATCTTATCAGATTCATCGAACTGTTTATTGCGTTTAAATTCTAAATATTTGTTGTAAAGATCAATATCTTGTTCACTTAAATGTGGGTATTTTATATCTAAACCAAAGATATCAATCATAGTTTTTATGGTTCCAAAATCCCTTTCAAGTGCGCTTATATCTAAAGGATTCTTTCTTAAATCCATGTTTGCAGCTTTGATTGCTCCGAATAGTTCTGTTAATGCGTTAGCGGTATTAAAGTCATCTGCTAAGAAGGATAAGAAGTTAGTAATATCAACATCTTTCTTATCTAATGAACCACCGTTAACTTGTAAAGCAACAGCAAGTTGAGAATAAGTTTTAGATATCTTTAATAATTCATTTTGAGTAGAACTTATTGTTTCTTCAGTAAATTGGACAGGCGCACGATAATGCGTAGTAAGAATTAAGAATCTCATCGCATTAGCGCCGTATTTAGCAATAGCGTCTTTAGCTAAAACGACATTGCCTAATGATTTAGACATCTTCTCATCGCCAAAGTTAACAAAGCCATTATGCATCCAAATATTAGCGAGCTTATTGTGATCATGAGCTTTAGCCTGCGCTATTTCGTTTTCATGATGCGGGAACTTAAGATCAAATCCGCCACCATGAATATCAATCTTTTCGTTTCCAAAGATAGAATCAATCATGACGCAGCATTCAGTATGCCAGCCTGGACGGCCTTTACCCCATGGTGAATCCCATTGAATACCGACATCAGTCTTTTTCCATAAAGCGAAATCTAGTGGAGATTCTTTCTTTGAATTCTCTTCAATACGAGCCCCTACTACTAAGTCATCAATATTGACATTAGCGAGTTCACCATAATGAGGAACACTATTAACCCTAAAGAAAACATCGCCATCAACGTTATAAGCTGAACCATTTTTAACGAGGTCATCAATATATGCAATAATTTGTTCCATATATTCAGTTACACGTGGGTTCTTATAGGCTTTTTGAATATTTAATGATGATAAAACATTGCGATAAGCTTCGATATATTTTGTGGTGATATCACTTTCAGTGACACCTTCTTTTATCGCTCGATTAATGATTTTGTCATCAACATCTGTAAAGTTAGAAACAAATTTAACTTTATAGCCAAGGTAAGTTAAAAAACGAGAAAATGTATCAAAAACAATTGGAGGTCTTATATTACCTACATGTGCGTCACCATATACAGTAGGACCGCAGCAATAGATAGATACTTCACCTTCTCTAATTGGTTTTAATACTTCTACTTGATTAGTTAAGGAATTAAATATTTTGACATCCATAATGTTTATTCTTCTTTTCTAGGTTCATAAATCTTATCGATTAAGAAAACCGGACGATGTTGTGCTTCTTTAAATGTCTTCGCTAAATATTCAGACATAATAGTTAATGTAACAAATATCGCTGAACCAAAGATTCCAATAATATTTGCGATTAACCAAATCATTAATTCAAATTCTCCAAGTGGTCCAACGTTACACCAGAAGAGAATATCAAATACTAACATCGTTATAAGGCTTAAGAATGTTAATCCACCAAAAAGAAAGGTTGGGATTAAGGAAAAGCGAAGTGGCACTACTGTTGTGGAAGTAATTGAATCACTCGCTAATTCAAACATATTTTTATAGTTATAGTGAGTTTCACCAAATTCACGAGATGGACGGACAAATTCAACTTCAGTAGTTTTAAAACCGACAAATGGAACTTCAACACGGAAGACTCTTGTTACTTCTCCTAAGGCTAAAACTTCATCTAAAGCGCGACGAGAAATAAGTCTAAAATGGCCAACATCTTCAGGGATTTTTACCTTCTTAGATAATTTAGAAATGAATTTATAGAACATAGAGGCAGTTTTCTTTTTAAGGAAAGTATCTGTATCTCTTGCTTTTCTTTTAGCGTTTACAACTTCATATCCTTCTTCAAATTTTTCAAGTAAAGAAACGATTACTTCTGGTGGATCTTGTAAATCAGCATCCATTGGAATAATCGCATCACCTTTTGCACTATTAAGCCCAGCGCAGACTGCTGATTCATGACCAAAGTTACGGGCAAGATTAACTACTCTAATTTCATTATGTTTCTTTTGATTTTCAAGTAAGATCTCAAGCGTTCTATCTTTAGAACCATCGTTAACAGAGACGACTTCAAAACTATATTTATTTTTTAATGGATTAAGAACTTCGAATAGCTTTTCAAAATAATGATCCGCCATTGGTTCTTCATTGTAAAATGGAACAACAATAGAGATAAGTTTCATAGCCTTATGCCTCCTTGATAGTAAATTATTATAACATGCGCGTTATAAATTAATGAAGAAATTACTTTATAAAGAATTTCTAAAGCAAAAATTCGATAGGTAGTCTATTCTTTTGAAACAATATGAAGAAGTAGATATTCTGTATCAAAACAAAACAAACAAGAAAAATTCCCAGATTTTTGAATTTCTATCCCTATATTTATAATCTCTTCATTTAAGTAGAATATATTATATTTTTAATAAATATAGGGATAAATTTTTGGCCAAAAAATAGTGCTTGATTTGCCTAATTTTTTCATACTAAGATATAGCCACAATATGGCAAAACGAAAAGGAATTAGTTATGAACAAAAACTGATCGATGCTTTGAAAAAATTGCCTAATCCATTAGAAGATAAAAAACACAACATTTATATCTTCTTTCTAGATACAAGGGCGAGAAGTAATCAAAGCAGATTTGAGCATATCATTGATTCCCGCCACAGTTTAACCGTAAGAGATATTGAACGAATCAAAAGAATGATAAATCAGTCTAAGTTAAAAAAGGATCCGGAAAGAAAGGAAACATTCAATCTATTTATCAAAAGAAATACTTATAATGATGACTATATTAAAATTTCATTAAAGTATGATGAAAAGAAAGAGCGTAAGGCTTACGTAAAAACAATATTTATAACTAGAGTCTATAAATGGTGATTCCAAATCCTGATAAATTCTAGTATAATAAACTTGTCAAGGGTGGAGATGTACGTCCTCTGCGATAACAATAATTGTTGGAGAGCAAACGTCAGCGTACGACCACGGCGCACCGTCTAGAGGTGGTACAAGCGATCCAGGAACGCGCTGGCCTGGTTGACAAGTTAAAAAATGACTCAAACGAGCCATTTTTTATTTTATAAAAGCTAATAAAAGGAGCACACTATCTAAGTAATGTGCCCCTTAATAAATTAATTATAATCTGATCTTCTTAGGATCTTGTTTACGTCCAGGTTTAATTGTTATTTCACCTTTTGAGATAGCGCTAACTGGGCAAACATGCCCGCATAATAAGCAACCAACACATTTGTCTTTATTTACGCTTGGAGTACGGTTAACTTCATCCCAAACGATAGCTTGGTGGCCACCATCATAGCAGGAGATATAGCATCTTCCACAGTGGACACAGGCATCTAAATCAAACTCTGGTCTAACAATATAGTCTCTATTGAGATTTTCTGCTGGAATAATGTTTTTATTAGCAAGTCCAACAAGTTCTTCTAAATGTTCAACATGTTGTTCTTCCATATAGTGCATTAAGCCATTCTTTAAATCTTCAACAATGCGATAACCATATTGCATGATTGCGGTAGTAACTTGAAGAGTTCTAGAACCCACTAAAATGAATTCAGCAGCGTCTTCCCAAGTTTCAATACCACCGATACCACTGATTTGAACATCTTTAAGACGTTTATCTTGTCTCATTTGTTGGATAAATCTTAAGGCAACTGGTTTAACGGCTTTACCACTATAACCAGAGATGGAAGATTTACCATCAACGATAGGAAGTCCAATCTTTTTGTCTAAATCGATATTACAAATAGACTTAATTGTGTTAATCGCAGCAATACCATCTGCCCCACCTTCTAAGCAAGCTAAGGCGACTGGAACCATATCGGTAATATTTGGAGTCATCTTTGCCATCATTGGTAAAGAAGAACCTCTTTTAACCGCTTGGCAGTATTTCTTACAAAGTTCTGGATTAGTACCGACATCACTACCCATAGCGTGAGAAGTCATCTGTGGACAAGATAGATTCATTTCAATCATATCTGCGCCAGCTTCGGTAACCATTCTAGCTAAGTCTTCCCAGGTTTGTTCATCATTACCCATAATAGAAGCGATGAGAACTTGATTTGGGAATTCTTCTTTTAATTTTCTTAAATCTCTGAGGTTTTCTTCTAAAGTGTGCTCAGCGATTTGTTCCATGTTTTTAAAGCCAACAAAAGGAGTATTTTCTTTGTTTAACTTATCGAAACGAGGAGATACTTCATCAATAAAATATGATTTTGGACCAATGGTTTTAAAGACAACACCACCCCAACCAACTTGGTAAGCTTTTCTACACATGTCATAGCAGTTACCAACTGGAGAAGAGGATAAACAGAATGGGTTAGGGAATTTAACTCCAAGGAAAGTAATAGATAAATCTTTATTAATCATTATTTTGCCCTCCCACTTCTAATAGCTTCATCAACTTTAAGTGCGACTTCTTTACCAGTTCTTACTGAACCAACAACGGTCTTATCGTATTTACTATTAGCGATATCACCAGCGACAAAGACTTTTGGATCTTTTGTAACATATGGTGTACCTTCGTTAACTTCACCTTTAACAAGTTCAACACCTAAACCAGTAACATCTGGTCTTTGACCGACCGCAAGAATAATCTTATCCGCTTTAACTCTAATAGTAGCGTCAATTTCACGGTGCTTAAATGTGACAGTTTTGCCTTTAACTTTTTCTGGAACATAACCATCGATGATAGTTACGCCTAAAGCTTGAGCGCCTTCAAGTTCTTTCTTACTAGCTTTAAATTCAGAGAACTTTTCATAGACGACATCAGTAACATGATTAACACCTAAAAGTTTTAAGGAAGTGTTAACGTCCATAGCGACATCACCACCACCGATAACTAAGATATTATCTGGTAATTTGACGTTACCTTTACGAGCTTTAATCTTCTTTAAAAGATCCACTGCTAAGATGACATTTCTATTACCTTCGAAAGCTGGAAGCATCTTACCATAAGAATAGCCAACACCTAAAATAACGGCGTTGTGACGGGATTTTAATTCGCTAAGAGGAAGATCCACGCCAACATTAACACTAAGTTCAAACTTAATTCCTAAGTCTTTTAAGCGTTTAATTTCGTTAACTACAACACGGTTTGGTAAACGATATTCAGGAATAAAGTTAAGCATACCACCTGCTACTTTTTCCTTATCATAGATAGTGACGTCATAGCCAAGTTTATTAAGCATATAAGCTGCTTCTAAACCAGCTGGGCCACTTCCGACAATACCAACGGATTTTCCGTTTCTTTTACCACTTGCAAGAATTTTCATCTTGGTGTTTTCTTCAAAGTCAGTGATATAACGTTGAATACGTCCAATATCAATTGGGCGATCGATGCCACTTCTAGAGCAACCTTTTTGACAATATTTTTCGGTTGGACATACACGGGCACAAATAGCACCAAGGGCATTATTTTCTCTTACTATCTCTGCGGCGCCTTTAAAGTTTCTAAAGCGAACACTTCTAATGAAGCGGTCTGGGTTTGTACCAGCTGGACAAGCTTTAGAACATGGAGCGTCTAAACAAAGAAGGCAACGAGAAGCTTCTTCCACGATTGTAAGTGGAGAGAAGCCAGGTTCAATTTCTTCTAAATATTTTTTATCCATTAATTGAAATACTCCTTATAAATTAAGTTTAACAAAAAAGTATCCATTCTTTCGAGAACAAAAAAGAAAACTATTAAAAAGATGAATAAACTTATAAAGAAAAAGGCAATTATTAATTTGCCATTCTCTTGGAAACAATTTTATAAACCTGATAAAGCGCCGGAGATAACGCGGAGTTAACGCCAAATTCAATAAAGAAATTAACGCCAATTAAACCTGTGAGAATAAATACAAAGTATTCCCCATTTATTGATTGACCAAACGCTCCACCAAAAACAAAGAATGTACCTAAGATAAATAATCCGGTATTAATGATAGGAACTGCGCATGATGCTAAAATAGTACCAAGAAATTCGTTCTTTTTTCTAAATGGCATCATGATAAAACCACTAGCAAGTCCAGCTAAACCAGTTTTCATTAAGCATAATAAGATTGTAGCGATTGGATTATAAGCCATAAAGAACTCAGTTCCTGTAGCCATTAAGACCATTCCGCCATCAACTAAACCTAAGGCTAAGCCGACAATTGGACCATACATAATCGCACCTAAAGCAATAGGAAAAATAGCTAGATTGAAAGATAATACTCCGATAGCGAAATTATTATTAATAAATTGGAGCACTACTACTAAGGCAGTAAGTATTCCAACACCAGCAATTTTATGTATATATTTTGATTCTTCTAACATAGCAATAACTATTTTAATGAAGAAGGTTTGTTTGTCTATTATTATTTATAATAAAAGTAATGCGCATACGCATATATGTAAGGAAATATAGTGTTCAAAGCGTTTTAAAGCCTTATTTTTCTTATTTTTTGTTTCCAAAGTGCAATTCCAAAGTGCAATTTGCACTTAGAAAAATCATATAGGAAATCCACTCTTTGGGACAATTTTTCCCGTTAATGGGAACCTTTGTAGTTTAATCCATAAGTATCTGTATAATAATCGATACGTTTTGAATCGTTAAA
>CAMOYS010000010.1 GCA_946630435.1 uncultured Caryophanales bacterium
TCGCTTGAAGTGGATGGATTAGCAGGAGCACCACAGCTAGAAGCGACTAAAGCAAATAAAATGATTGGTAATTTAATAAAAGATTTCTTCATAAAATAACCCTCAACCTATCGTATTCATTTTATTTTGAATTAAGTATTTGTGACAATAAAATCATTAAATGATTAGCAAAAAATTATTAGCTAAAATGGGACAAATTTTCCCAAATAGTTGATTTCCTATATAAAATTTAGAATTTTTTCTTTAAAACGAGGATGTTCTTACCATTAATATAGTCGTAAGCATATTCATCCATAATAGTCTTAACAATAAGAAGACCTAAGCCGCCGATTTTTTGTTTACTGATATCAGTGCTAATACCTTGAGATTCAACTTCTAATTGGTTGAATTTCTTCGCTTTATCAATAATTGTTAGTACAAATTCATTTGTGTCAGTATCAAAGAGTAAGCGAACAAAGATTGTTCCGCCATTATTTTCATAACCATAATTAATAATATTGGAGAATAATTCATCACCAACAATAACGAGTTTCTTTTTAAAATCATCTGGGAATTTATATTCATCACCAAAATCATTAATTAAAGCTAACATTTGAAGGATATTTTCTTTTTTAGCCTTAAATTCTTTTTCTTTAAAGAAATAGCTATGACCACGATATTTTAAAGTTAAGAAAGTAATATCATCACTTTGTGGAGCGTCTCCTACAAAGGAAGCAATATCATCTTTAATATCATGATGGAGTTCAATAGTAGATGTATAGTTGCGATGATTCATGGTGTTAAGGAATCTTTCTTCGCCAAAGAATTCACCCTTACTATTTCTAGCTTCAGTAATACCATCAGTATATAAAGTAATACTTTCGCCAGGTGATAAAGTGATTTCTTCATCGACAATAGGAGAATCTTTAAAAACACCTAAAAGTAATCCAGGTTTACAATTCAAATAACGGTATTTACCATTTGTCCCAACAATTGGTGGATTATGACCTGCATTGGAGTAAACTACTTTGCCATTTGTTTTATCTAAAATCGCTAAAAAACACGTCACAAATAGGCCGGATTTGTTTCCTTTAAAGATTGAAGAGTTAACTTCTTTTAAGATTTGAGATGGGGTTTTACCTGCGGTTGCAAAGTCTCTAAATGAAGTAATTGTCTTCATCATAAACATCGCAGCAGGAACACCTTTACCAGAAACGTCACCAATTAAAATAGCAACATGGTCCTTATCAATATCAATATAATCGTAAAGATCTCCACCAACTTCTTTCGCGGCTTTTAGTTCACTAACAATTTCAACTTCCTTAGAAGAAACAAATTCATCAGGAAGAGTATTTAATTGAATACCTTTAGCAACTTCAAGCTCAGTTTTGGATTTTTCTTGCGCGTCATGGGATTCAATTTCATCATTAAGTAACTTATGGGTTCTTCTATTAAGTAAGTTAGAAACCATAAAGAATAAAGCAAGTATCGCCGCTCTTGGTAAATAGTAATAAAGGAAGACTTTAAAGTATCTATTTTCCCCATTAGCAAGCATATCTTGAAGCATTTCATATCTTTTAATGAAGTTATCATAATATTGAATTTCGCCATCAACAAGAACACCACCACCTAAGAGGTTAAGGTCATATTCGCCAAAAAACATTCCTAAATAAATACAAATGAGCATGGCGATCATAGTAAAACCAAAGATAAACCTGCCCATTTTAGGGTTATAGTAATGGTTCGCAATTAAAATTGCGAATGGCCACCATAAAATACCATGTTTTGGTAGGGCGACATTAATTGCCATAATAACTCCGATTAAAGAGAACAAAATAAAGTATTTATACCAGCTTTTACGGACAACTTCAGTTTTAACTAAGAAAATAGGGATAAATAAGATAACTGCCGCTACCGGGAATAAAACGGCAACAATTGGGAATAATTCATCAGAGATAATAAAGACTCTAGATAAATATAAAATCCAAAGGATGATAGCCAAAAAAGAAGCGGCACCATTAACATACGACATGTACTTATTAGCGTCAGCTTCGCTGTCGTGGATTGCTTCTTGATACTCGCTATTCTTTAAGTCTTCTTTTGCCATTATTAAATACCAATATCTAGATCATTATATTTATCTAATAATTCAATTAATCTATTCTTACAGCCTTCTAATCTGACATTATTTTCAGGTTCGTTGACGCGATTCCACCACACCATATGAATATAGGAAACAATTCTAATCTTATCTTTAATAATAGGATCATCTTTACCAAAGTAGAGATTCAAAACATCGTTATATAGTTTGGAAGCCTCTTCTCTACTAATACCAAAGAACTTTTCACTATTAGTAGGTTCATCTTCATTAAAAGCACAATAAGGGGCGTAAATCGCTGCTAATTCAAAGATAGGATGTCCAACGGAAAGTGTATCCATATCAATTAAAAGAAGTTCATCATCTTGCACCATAATGTTTTTGAAATGGCAGTCACCATGGACGAATGTTTTTCTTTCAGGAATGCTCTTAATTAAGCTTTTAGCCTTAGCAAAATGAGCTTCATCTAAATAAGGTTCAATCTTATCAAGTTTCTCATAATAAAGTTCCTTAATATTAGGAATAGCAGGATTAAAACATTCAGTTGTATTAATCTTCTTTAATAATTCAGCATATTTCTTTAAATAAGTTTGATAGTTAGCTTTATCAGTAAGTAAAGCAGTCTTTAAAGACATGCAATCAAGCATTTCAAAACAGACACCAAGCTTATCACCAACCTTAACAATATCAAAAGATATTGCGGTAGGAATACCAAGGACGAAAGCTTCTTTCGCTAAACGTAATTCTCTTTCAATTTGTTCAGTATCAGATGTACGGTTAAATACTTTAACGATTGTATCTTTATTGAAACGATAAACAGTGGAGAAAAATCCTTCTCCAATTATAGTAGCGTTACTAACATCAATCTTTTTTAAAGCTTTTTGAACATTCATAATGCTCGTAAAGCCTGTCATTTGTAAAACATCATAAACCTCTAAAGAGGCATTAATTAAAGAAACATCTTCATGTTGTTGTTTTACTCTAAGAATTGTTCTTAAACCCGCACTTGAAATATAGTGAAGGTTCTCTAAATCAAATACAATTTTATTAAATTCACTATTTGAAGTAAGTTCTTCGATTTCTTCTCCAACAATTTCTGAATTAGCGGAATTAAGTTCGCCTTCTAAATAGATCGTTAAAATATGGTTATTTAAATTAGATTTCATTATTATTTACGCTCAATCTGTAAGATAGAATTAAAGCCAACCATTTCGAAAATAGAATAAACAGAATCATCAACATTAATTAAAGCAAAATCATCATACATTTGTTTTAAACGAACGATAATTCTTAATCCTGCGGATGAAATGTAGACAAGTTTATCCATATCCATTCTAATCGCGTTAAATGTGGAGGCTTGAATAATGGAATCAAGTTGCTTTTCAACATCTTCAGAGTTGTAAGAATTTAATTCACCTTCTAAATGAAAGGTTAAAACGTTATCAGCTAAATCATGGGTTAAATTCATAAATAATTACCTCCTAGTTATTTTCAGGTTTTGTATCTAATCTTTGTCTTTCGACAAGCTCAGCGAACTTGCCTTTCTTTTCGATTAAGGAATCATAATTTCCTTCTTCGATAATTTTACCACCTTCAAGCATAATAATGCGATCGGCGTTTTTAATTGTGGATAATCTATGAGCGATAACAATAC
Source organism: uncultured Caryophanales bacterium (assembly GCA_946630435.1). Lineage (GTDB taxonomy): Bacteria > Bacillota_I > Bacilli_A > RFN20 > CAG-826 > Fiminaster. The sequence continues at coordinate 3,732 of CAMOYS010000010.1, forward strand.
GAGTACAATTGAGTCTATTAATAGAATCAGAAATACTCTTTTGAGTCATGTTATCAAGAGCGCTTGTTGCTTCATCAAAGATGAGGACTTTTGGTCTATGAACAATTGCTCTAGCAATCATAATTCTTTGTTTTTGACCACCGGAAATACCACCTTGACCTTCAGAAATAACGGTCTTCATGCCCATAGGCATTTCTCTAATATCATCAGCGATATTAGCGATTTCCGCGGCTCTCCAAGCGTCTTCTTCGCCAAGTCCTGGAGAAGAAATAATAATATTTGAGAAGATATCCGCGTGGAATAAGTTACCACTTTGCATAACAGTACCAATATTTCTTCTTAAGGTTGTTAAATCAACATCTTCAATATTAATACCATCAAATTCAACACTTCCTTCGATTGGTTTTTCAAAACCAAGAAGTAATCTAACTAAAGTAGATTTACCACATCCAGTTTGACCAACAATCGCGATATATTCACCTTCTTTAATAGATAAAGATAAATTATTAACAATAAGTGGTCCGTTTTCGGTGTATTTAAAGGAAACATTTTTAAGTTCAATGTTACCGTGAATTTCTTCTAAGGCTATCTTTCCTTCATTAATTTCAGGTTCTGCTTCTAAGATTGGACGAGCCATGTTGAATAATGGGTTAACAGTCGCCATAACACCAACCATCGCGGTGATAGAAGCAAATGAACCAGATAAGACACCATAACCACTGACGAAGGCCATATAGTCGCCTACTTGAACGTTATTTAAAGAAGCAACAACATATAAAACAAGTTCGCCAAGGAATGAAATTAATAAAGAAATAGCAGGAGATAAACGGAGAATAAGAGGTGGGTGATACGCTACTTTAGCGGTCTTAGAATAGATGTTTGCCCATTTCGCAAAAACTCTTTTTTCTGAACCAGATAATCTGATCTTTTGAATACCGTTAATCATTTCATAAGTAACACCAGCTTCTTTAGAAGATAATTCAAGATGCTTTTGAGTGTATTTTCTTTGAATTAAAGAAACAGAGATAGAAAATGCGGATGTTACAAGTAAGATAATAATAACTGGAAGAATTAAGACAGCGGTAAAGCCTACTAATTGGAATAAATAGGCAAGTGACATAACGACGGAGATTAAAGTCATAAAGACACTACTAATAAGGACATTAGCAAGGCTAATAACGCTTGTGAATCTCGACATAAGTTCACCAGTGTTATATTTCTTAAAGAAGGCGGCTGGAAGAGTTAAAACTCTCATCATTGTCGCTTCACGAACTGATTTTTCAATCTTAATAGTGATTCGGCCATTAACATAGGCTTTAACACCATTAACAAGGAGTAAACCAAGGGCGGCCGAAACAACAAATATCGACATTGTAATAAATTGAGTGTAATCCTGAGATACAGTTACATCTCCAGTTAATATCTTAGTTAAATATGGAACAAGTAAACCTACCCCAGCAGCAATCGCAGAGAAAAGGAATAAGAAGATAACATCCCATATTGTAATCGATTTACGGATATATCTAATGTATTCTTTAATAGATACTTTCTTATTTGGAAGTGGAATAAAGAAGCTATAGCCGGTTTTTTCAAGTTTTTCGATAATATATGGATCGACTTTGCCTTTCTTACCATTCTTATAGTTTATATAAGAGTAGCCTTTATTACCTCTTGGAACTAAAACAACAGGAATACGGTTGGTTTTGGTAAAAGCTAAGATAACAGAATGATTTTCTTTAAAGAAAGCTTCATTAAGTTCAACTTTATGATAAAGAATATCAAATGGTCTAATCGCAAAATTAATCTTTTCTTTAAAATCAGTAATCTTTGGAGGGAGATCCACCATTTGGTGATGGAAATATTGAAGAATTTGGGCAATAGCAAAATTCTCACGCAAAGCCTGTTCACTTTGTGGACTTTGTTTATTATTTAAGCCAGCAAGCGATAAGAAAGAATCTTCGAATGATTGTTCATCGAGCTTTTTTCTTTGCTTAACCTGATCCTCAAACCAACCCATGTTTTCTCCTTCTATTCACTTGTAACTAACTTGTAATATGAACCTTGAAGTTCCATTAATTCATCATGTGTACCTTGTTCCACGATACGACCTTTTTCTAAGACAACGATTAAATCAGCATCACGAATTGTGGAAAGTCTATGTGCGATAACGATTGTGGTAATACCTCTAGCTTTAATCGCTTTAACAACTTCAAACTCAGTCTTAGCATCTAAGGCACTAGTAGCTTCATCAAGGATAATAATACTTGGATCACTTGCTAAAGAACGAGCGATTTCAAGTCTTTGTTTTTCACCACCAGAGAAGTTTCTACCACCTTCAAGAACAGGAGCGTTATAGCCACCTTCTCTTGCCATGATTTGTTTATGTATTTGGGCGTCATTACACGCCATAATAACTTCATAATCTTCAATAGATTCATCCCACATCTTTAAGTTATTGGAGATAGTATCTTCATAAAGAGTAATATCTTGGTCAACAACTGCGATAGAAGATGTAAAGATTTCATGATCAATTTCTTCAGTCTTTTTACCGTTAAAGATAATTTCACCACTCCAAGGAGCATATAAACCAGAAATAAGTTTAGATAAGGTTGATTTACCACTACCAGTTGAACCAACGATAGCAATCTTTTGTCCTTGCTTAATTTCTAAGTTAAAGTCTTGAAGAATTGGTCGATCTAATCTGGAATAACCAAAGGTAATATTTTTAAGAATGAGGTTACCTTTAATCTTAGAGATATCATCAGTAGGAATATGTCTAGTAACATTCTTATCAAGTGGATATTCTAAAACGTCATCAACTCTTTCCATTTGAGTGCGCATTTCTTGTAAAGTTTGTCCACTAGAAATAATGGTGTTTGCTGGTGCCATGAATGAACTTAATAAGGCTTGGAAAGCTAAAATCGAACCGATTGTGAATTGTCCTTGAATTGTGTAATAAACACCAAGAATAAGAACAGAATAGTTCGCAATCATAGTGACGATTTGAGGTAAAAGACCCAAGGTCTGATTGATTTTTGCCATTTTTAATTTTCCTTGGACAGCACCTTCTTGGGCTTCAGACCAGGAAGCAAAATAAGCAGATTCAGCACCGTTAGATTTAATGGTTTCAATCATTTCAATACCCTTAGATGTCATAGCGGCTAACTTAGCGTTATCACGAGCTTGGACACGGGAGATATTGACTCTAACTTTAGAGATATATTGTGAGAAGAAAGCATTAAGTACAACAGTAGTAACACCCACTAATGCGAGAATGTAGTTCTTAGAAAGCATGATGACTAAATAAATTACAATCATAATGGTGTTAAATAAAAGTGGAGCGAATACGTTAACTAAAGTTTCAGCGATTGAGGCGTTCTCACTTTGTCTAGATTGAAGGTCACCAGTCATTCTTTGAGAGAAGAATTCGATTGGAAGTCTTAAAATTCTCCAAATATATGAGGTTGAACCAAGTAAGTCGAGTTTACCTCTAATCTTGTATTGATATAAGGCTTGAACGATAGTAACGATAACTTGTAATAAGCCAATACTTGCGAAAATAATGACAAATGGCAGTAACCAATCTGGGTTATTTCCACCTAAAAGATAGTCAACAAAGACCTGCTTCATGACTGGATTTATTATTCCAAACAGGTAGAAGACAATCGTGGTAATAGCAAAGAAAACAATTAATGGAGCAGCACCTTTAAGTCTTTTCTTAGCAAAAGAGAAGATTGATTTTCTTTTACCACCTGGAACAAAGTCTTCACCTGGCCAGATTTCAAGATAAATACCAGTGAAGAATTGATCAAAGGTTTTAAAATCAACTTTAACAAGCCCTTTAGCAGGGTCGTTGATAATTGCTTTATTGCCTCTAAAACCATTTAAAACAACGAAGTGTCCACCGCCCCAGTGAATAATGGCAGGGAATTTTCCTTTTTTTCTAAGTTTATCAAGGTTATATGCGTAACCTTTGGTTTTAAATCCATATTTATTAGCAGCGCGTAAAATATTCTTCGCGTTACTACCATTACGAGAGACACCACAGTCAACTCTAACTTGTTCAAGAGGTACCCATTTGTTGTAATAGGCCATGATCATAGATAAAGAAGCCGCTCCACATTCAAGAGCTTCGAGTTGCATAATAATCGGGGTATTAGCTACGCCCTTAGTCTTTGGCTTTTTTATCTCTTTCTTTCCCATTTTCTATTTCCCAAGTAAAAAGTCAGCTGGTCTTTGTTCAATAACGATAATGTATTCATATTCACCATCAGATAATTCAAATTTAGAGATATTAGGTTGTCCATCTTCTTTAAAAGAAGTGATTTTACCTTCTTTTTCTCCAATAAGAACTTTTTGATCAACTTTAAGTTTGCTTAATTCACTACGGTTAACTTCAAGAGTGACATTACCACTTTCGATTAAGGCAGTACCTGTAAGTTTAATTTGAAGTTTAAAAATAAAAGACCAGACAAAGAAGCCAAGTAAAATAACGGTCACAAGACCTAAAACAATCCAGGTAAATGGATTTGTTTGTTGCAGATGCTTATTAAGTTCATCTGGGCTAGCGATGCTGGCGTTCTTTTTTTCCATAAAATATTTGTATTTATTATAACGGCAAAACACTAATATGTAAACTTAATATAAAAAACACCATAATAGGTGCTTTTTAAATGTTTTGATAGTCAATTAATTAGAAGGAATTAATTTTCTATAATTCGTTTGTAGAATTCATCTTTTTGCCCAAAAGACAAGAATAATATAGCACAGCAACTGCCACAAAAGTGCCACACTTTATATTAAAGATCCATTTTTTTCGAAAGGCGCCAATTCTTTAAAGCTTCGTTGCACTTATCATACCAGCCATTCTCAAAGAAATAGCATTTGGTAATATCCTCGTGATAGAAGTTAACATCTTTAGAATAAAGTAATCCTAAAGCTGGGCATCCACCATTACAGACTTTGTAATATTTACAGTTAGCGCATTTATCATTTTCTAAGATTTGTTTAAGTAAAGGTGCCATAGCTAAATCAAGATATGGACTACTAGTAACTAATTCTTTTAATGGAGTCTTGAATAAGTTACCTAAACTAATACCTTTTTCAATGAAATAACCTGACATTTGTAAACATGGAACGACTTCGCCATGAGATGAAACAGCAATCATGCCACGGTTACCTTTGCACATTGGAATACGAATATTAAATTCGTCTTTAGAACATGCAATTGGAACAAGTTCATAAACTTTAGAATACGGATATAAACGTAAGAACTGCCATACGTCGATAACCATTTTCATATCGCTACGAGTGTATTCCTCGGCAAATTTAAGCATTGTAGTGTAGTATTCTTCAATGGTTAAACTTGATTGAGGAGAGTTCTTTTCCCAGCGAGGAGCTTCGGTAGTTCTAATGATACGCATTTCATCAACGCCGATTTCGTTTAACATTTTTGCGGTCTCCATCATCACATCAACGTTTTTACGATTCACTTGAACTTGAGCTTTCACTCTAAAGCCATTTTTAACGCATAGCTTAATAGCTTTAATGGTTAATTCTTCAGCTTTTGGGTGTTGTCTAATCCAGTTATGGTAGCCAATCCCATCAAAAGAAATCTTGATTAATGGGCGGCAGCCAATTTCCTTAAATACATCAAGCATTTTTTGGTTTATTAATAAACCGTTAGTGTTGAGTTCAAAGACAAACATGTCTCTCTCATAAATTGCCTTAATAATGTCTAAGAAGTTACGGTGAACTAAAGGCTCACCTCCGGTAATTGTGAAAGCATGAACTCCGATTTCTTTGGCTTGATCAAGGATATTTAAAACTTGTTCATAGGATAATTCTGTATTTAAAGGAGCATTATCTTTAGCGTTAAAGCAGTGAAGACAATTTAAATTACATTTCCCTGTAATCATTAAATTCATCTTAGGGAAATAATAGTTTTCATATTCTTTTAATAAAGACCACTCATTCACTTTGGCATCTTTTTCACATTCTTCAATCTAATGACGTTCAAGTAAACGTTCAATTTGTTCATTTTTTTCTAAATCGTGTTTTCCGTCGCATTTTAAAAGAACTTCAAAATCTTCTTTGGAAACACCAAAAGCGTTTTCGTTTCCTCTAGCGTAAATGGCACGGTCAACATATTTCCATTTACGAAGAGCTATATTGTCTTCAAGCTTAAAATACATTATTTAACTCCCTAATTAACTATCAATTCTACGATTACGTGTAGTACTATCTTCTTCAGTTTTACTACAAGCGCCACCACTAACAGCATCTAATTGTTCATTATTTAATTCAACTCCTTCATCTTTAGCGAGTTGAAATAAATCATTAACATTATCAAACGCTTTTACTTTAGCGATTTGTTCTTCAGTTAATCCTTTTAATAATTCTTCTCTCATTTTCATAATCGTTTACCCTAAAAACATTTGTCGTTAAAAACTATAACAAAAGCATTGCCACAGAAGTGCCACAAATTTCAAAAATTTTTATGCGTCTTCAAAAATTGGCCAGGAATATTGAATCATATATTCCCCACGATAAAGTCTAATCGCGTTAGGATCGCCTTTTTTATATTGATAAGCGTCACAATCGACTTTAGTTACATCGATATAACATTCATTATGTCTTTTAACAAATACATCACCACATCCAGCGTTTTTAAGTGTAACTTGGATATCAGCGATTAAGTTTCTTAAATAGGAAGGGTGATCTTCTTCCCATAAAACAGCGTTAAGTTCATTAACATTAATAGCGGAGCCTTCTCTATCCACCAAATAAGCAAACGCTTCTTTAGATTTCTTATAAGAGAAACGAATTGGTTCTCCATCCACAAATACTTCAAAATTACCAAAACACTTAATTTGGAGTTTTTTATTTCCACTTAATTGAAGTGGGTGTCTTAAAGCTTCAATTTCTTCTTTAATGCGAGCGGCAGTAACAGGTTTTGTTACATATCCAGAAGCATGGAGATTATAGGCGTCAACAGCGTATTCATTGTAGGCAGTAACAAAAATGATATTGATAAGAGGATTAATCTTTTTAAGTTGTTTAGCTAATTCAATGCCATTCAACCCTGGCATTTCAATATCCAAAAAAGCAATATCGATAATGCTATTTCTATGATCTTTTAAAGCGTCAAGAGGATTCTTGTACGAAAATAATTCAGCAGAATTTCCTAAAGCTTTTTTAACTTCATTTTCAAGCCTTAATAATTGTAGGTCTTCATCATCAACGAGTAATATGCGCATTTTTACACCTGCCTCATTATATATTTATTATAAAGGAATACTTTTAATAATCTAATTGATTAAAGAATAACTAGTAAACACTTACAAAAATCCTATAGGAAATCCCCTCTTTGGGAAAATTTACTTCAAAAAATTGATTATTTAACAGTTAAGATATTTATAAAACCGGTAACTTTAAATACTTCGGTACAAACCTTATTTAAGTTCGCTACTTCAAGAACTTTATCTTTGGTTTTGAGTTCTTTTTTTATCGATAATAAGGCTCTTAAGCCAGCGGAAGAAATGTATTCCAAATTCTTCATATCAACGGTTACAACTGGTTCAATAACATCTTCTTCATTAAACGCTTTTAAAAGGTCTAAAGAAGTAACTGTATCAAGTCGACCAGTTAAAGCAATAACCATTTCTTCCTTATTATGATTAATTACTATCTCCATCATGATTACCTCCGAGATTTATTTCAAATATTGTGTTATTAAAACTTAAGATACGCATATAAGTCATTTTGTCAGTTAATGCACTTATTAATTTAATTCCGCTTGTGGAATAATTTTTATCATTATCAAATTCATATTTAGTAGGATCAAATGGCATCCCATCATCTCTAATACGTAAGATAAGTGTGTCATTAACTTTCTTTAACGCAACATCAATCCAATATTTATGGTTGTGACGATATCCATATGTAATGATGTTATTAACAATTTCTTCACCTGCTAAACCAACTACTTGAGCATCTCTTTCTTCTACTCCAACTGATTTAGCAAATTTAGTTAATTCTTCTGAGATAAGAGCAGCATTAGTAATATCGTTATCTAAAGATGTTTCGAATGATTCTACTTCATCATTTTCAAACATAAATATTCCGTGCGTATGTTTCTTTTTATTGTAAATAAGAATAAATATATAAGTAATAATTACTGTGGCGGTTTCATTTACTACACAGGCGATGTTATAACCTAAAATACCATTTGTGAAAAGTAAGACTAAAGTTAATGGAAGAACAATGATAAGTTCTCTTAGAAACACCACAATTAAAGAAGGTATATTCTTATCAATTGATGGGTAATAATTCATTGAGAACTTATTAATTTCGTATGGAATGAAGGAAATAAGATAAATACGAATAAGCATCGAAACATATTCCATATTAGCTTCATCAGTATAACCAAAGATATAGCAATATACGTTAGGGGCAATAAGAATAAATGCTGTTATAAAGGCAGTAACTCCAATATTTATTAGATAAATCTTCCTCGTAATTGACTTAAGTGAATATAAATCTTTCTCTCCATAAAATATTCCCACCATGGTTGGGATAACACTTATTATGCCTCCACAGAATAAGTCAAATACAAATACGACATTAGCAATAAGACCAAAAGCTAATAAGTCAACAGGGGCGGTAATTAATTTACCAATATAGATATTAACAATGAAACTTTGAATCGCGGTTAAAACCATATTGAGGCCACTTGTTGAGGATGATTTAAAAATATCCCATACTTTTTCTTTACGAATTTTAAACGTAAACTTAAGCATTCTCTTCTTACTTTTTAAGTAGAAAGGAATAACTGCGAACGCGACAAGGAAACCTGCTCCAGTTGATAAAGCCGCTCCATACATTCCGTTATTAGATCCATTTAATAAATAGATTAAGAGGACTTCTAAGCCAATCTTTGCAACATTAGATATAACAAAGAAGATTGAGGAAGTTCTTGGGTTATTATCAACCGCCATAAAGTTACCTAAAAGTAAGGCAAGAGTAATAATTGGGTCAGTTAATAAATACATAAATATGTATTGGTATGAAAATTCATAAGAAGCTTCACCAAATAGTTTTGCTAATGGATCTGAGATAACAAATGATAATGCCGCAAATACTAAAGAAATAGCTACACCGATAATAAGTGATAAGGAAAATGCTTTTTTCGCGCCTTCAATATCTCTTTTTCCAAGTTTATTTGCGATAACAATTGATCCCCCAACCCCAATAGCGAACCCTGGAGCCTGAATAATATATAAAACAGGCATAACAAGGGATGTCGCGGTAAGAGCTTCACCAGAAATCATGTTACCAATTAATATTCCATCTAAAAGTGATGAAAACGACATCGCAAAAATCATCACTATCGAAGGAATTAAGTAATGGATGAATTTCTTATTAATTAATTTTGAATTTCTTTCTAGACTCATAAGTCAGTCCTTTCAAAGAAACCAAGAGTCATAAGAGATTCAATCGCATTCTTTAAGTATTCATAGTCCGTAATTGGCCACTTATATGATAAATGGTATAAAGCTTTATTCGTAAATTCGTTATCTGAACCAATAAATGAATGAGTGTGCATATCGCTACTAGAATAAGAAATTAAGGAAGAAACAAGCATACTCTTAGAATCATCCATCATTGTCTTTTTCATCGTTTCTAAGAACTCATCATCCGGTACAACATTAATATCGAATCCAAGTTCGTTTAAGACGTAGATAATGTCGCCCATTTCAACCATATGAGAGTTAGCAGAATGGAAAACAGTGAACTTCTGCGGTGTTTTTGATAAAAGAATGATAGTTTTAGCTACTTCGTCAATTGGCGAGAAGTCAACAGTAACATCCATATTATTTACTGGGAATTCATGCAATGTGACATAGCCTTTTAAGTCTCTCATAAATCCATTTGTAATAGAGTTAGCTTGGAATTCACCATCGCTTTGTCTAGACATTAAGTTACCAACACGGATAATCTTTCCATCAAGTTTATCGTTATCCACTGCTTCAAGGATTGCTTTTTCGGCGTTAAATTTGGAGTGGACATATTTATTAGAAACATCTTGTCCGAAATCGAGCATATCTTCTTTAATCTTGAAGGATGGTTCAAATTTATTATCGATATTTTCACCAGCGACAGATAAAGTCGAGATTTGAACGATACGAGCGTTTTTCTTCTTGGCAATTTCAATTAAGTTTTTAACTCCACCGACATTAATCTTTTCAATAATGTCATCATTAGCGAAGTGTTTAACAATTGCAGCCGAATTAATAATGATATTGAAATCGTAATCTTTTAGTTTTTCATATAGTCTTTCATCAGTGACATCACCTTCCACTACTTCGACATATTTCTCGATTTCTTCAGTACGTGGAGAATCAAAATAATACGCCATTAAACCAAGTAATCTTTCTTTCGCAGAGATAGATCCACCTCTTACTAAAGTAACAACTTGGCATTTTTGATTAACTAATTCATTCAAAATATGAATTCCTAAGAATCCAGTTGAACCAGTTAATAATACTTTCTTAAAGCTAAAATCAATCTTAATATCGTTAACTTCTTTAGTAACATTGTGTTTTAATGCTTCAAATTGATGTTCATCATGTTCTTCTTCATTAACTGTGGCAACACCATTGATTTCGTTAACATGTTTTTCAAGCTCTAATACGGTTGGGTATTCAAAGACATCACCATAAGAGATTGGAAGATTTTCATTTAAGGCTAAGATAGCAATCTTACTAACACTTAAAGAAGTGCCACCCATTTCAAAGAAGTCATCATCCACACCAATACTTGTAGAACCTAGGGCTTTTTGGAAGATAGCAAGGATCTTCTTTTCGAGTTCATTACTTGCTTCTTTAACAACCTTCTTTTCTTCTTTTAACTGGACTTCTGGAAGGTTTTTCTTATCAACTTTCCCATTTGGAGTAAGTGGAAGTTTCTCTAATTGAACCATTGCCTTTGGAATCATATAAGGTGTTAAGCTCTTAGAAATATGAGAAGTTAAATCAGCCTTATCAATTTCTTTAGATGCGACAAAATAGGCTACTAAATAATCGCCCTCTGGTGAGTTTTTAACAATAACCACGACTGTTGAAATGCCAGGATAAGAGTTAATAGCTTTTTCAATTTCACCTAATTCTACTCTTAAGCCTCTAAGTTTAACTTGGTTATCAAGTCGACCAAAGAATTCAATGTTTCCATCACCATTAATACGAGCTAGGTCACCAGTACGATAAGCACGTAAACCATTAATTTCAATAAAGGCGGCTTTAGTCTTTTCTGGGTTACCTAGATAACCTAAACCAACAGATTCACCTGCTAAAGTGAGATCGCCAATTGCATTAATTGGTAAAATATGGCCGGCTTTATCTAAAATAAATGCTTTAGTGTTACCAATTGGTCGACCAATAGTCATATATTCATCTTTAACGGTACTATAAGTAGATGTAATTGTGGTTTCAGTTGGACCATAGCCATTATTGATTTGAGCGTTTACACCTAAACCTCTAAGTTTTTGACATAATTCAATAGGGACTGCTTCTGCACCCATATCAAGAATCTTGAAGTTTCGTAAAGCTTCTACAAATTGTGGAATATCTAATAAGTTAGAAACAAATGATGGGGTCATAAACATTAAGTTGACTTTATTTCTCATCAAAGCTTCAGCAAGTAACATTGGGTTTTCAATTTCTTTTTCACTAGCGATAACCGCGGTCAAACCATGAGTTAATGGAACGAATTCTTCTTGCAAGGATGCATCAAATGAAAGAGAGGCAAATGAACAAGAGACACAGCTATCACCAATAGAACGATATTCCATTGTCGATAAGTTATTATCATCAAGAACATAGTTAAGGAGATTTCTATGAGTTAACATGACTCCTTTTGGTTTTCCGGTAGAACCAGAAGTATAGATGACATAACATAAATCTTTTTGATTAATATTAACGTTTGGATTTGTAATTTTATTTGATTTAGCAATGTCCTCTACTAAGAAGATTTTGATCTTAAAACCATCAAGAAGTGCCTTCTTTTCTTCATAAATGGCTTTTGTGGTTACTAAATATTTAGTACCAGAATTCTCTACGATATATGAGACACGATCATCTGGATATTTTGGATCAATTGGAACGAACGCTCCGCCTGATTTAACAATACCTTGTCTAACCGCATAGGCTTCTTTAATTCTTGGCATTAACATAACAACGGTCTTACTTGTTGAAACGCCGTTATCGATTAAGGTGTGAGCAATCTTATTAGCGAGTTCATTGAGTTCTTTATAGGTAAACTTACTATTTGTATCAATGACTGCGACTTTATCTTTATGAAGTTCAGCTTGTTTTTCAAATAACTTATTAACGGTTACTCCTTCTGGAATCTTAACATCAGTGTTATTTGTGATTTCATAAAGTTTCTTATCTTCTTCGGATAATGTATTTATTTCTTTAACGAAGGTTTTAACTAAAGTTTCATTAAGGACTAATTCATATAAACGGTTAAAGGAAGCAATAGTGTTTGGATTAAAGACTGCTTCATCATATTCATAATGCGCTCTAAAGATACCATCTTCTAAGAAGATATCTAAACCGAACGGTGTTTTAGCAGTGTCTGATTCAAGTAAAACAGATTCAACATTAAAGCCACCAATTTGTTTAAAGGTGAAATCATCACCTTGATAAGCAAACATCACATCCGCGCTTAAATCATAATCTTTAACGATATCGGCGAATGAATATAAGTCATGTTCTTCTAAACCACTTAATTCATCTTTTACCTTAGTAATATCGTTAATAATCTTATCTTCTTCATCATACGCTAAATAGACTGGAAGAGTCTTAACAAGCATGGATGTTGTATTAAATAACTTCGAAGATTTACGTCCGTTATAAATAGTGACGTATAGGGCATCTTTTCGATAAATAAATTTAGAAAGAGCAAAGCCAAATACGAAATTAAATAAAGCGTTATTTGTGAGTTTATTCTTCTTAACAAATTCATCGATTAGTTTGTTATCAACTTTTAAGGAATAATCAATTGAGGCAAGCCTTGATTGTTTTTTAGTCTTTAAATCTTTCTTTAAAGCATATTCACCATCAATATCTTTTAAGACATCTTTATAGAACGCTTTAGCTTTTTCTAACTTATCACTAGCTAAATCTTCTTTTTCTTTTAAAGCCACTTCAAAGCCAGTGAATTCTTCTTTTTGAAGTTCTTCACCTTTATAAGCTTTATCTAAATCACTAATAAAGATTGCTTCACTAGTGCCATCACAAATAATATGATGGAAATCTAAGAATAAATAGTTCTCTTTTCCTTCATATATTTCGATTCGATATAGTGGAGAACCTAGTAATTTAAATGGTCTAATTAGTTTATCAATTTCAATATCTTGTTTAAGGACACTAACAATTGATTCGGTTTCTTTTCTGACCGCTTTAATATCGCCATTATCATCCATCTTTAAGGTTGTTTTTAAATATGGGTGATTATCTAAAGTTTTAACTAAAGCGTCTTTAAGTTTATTAAGTTCCATCTTCTTATCAAGTTTGAATAAGAATGGGATATTATAAGTCGTGGAATCAACCTTGGAAGCGCATTCGACAAAGATACCTTCTTGGGTCTTTGTAATTGGATATTCTTCGAGTAAGGAATAGGACTTTTCTTCCTCTTTTTCGCATAGGAACTCCACTAAAGTTTTAATTGTTGGGTTATTTTTCAAATCTTCATTTTCAACTGATTTATTAAATTTCTTTGATAATAAAATCGTAAATCTAATAGAAGAAACTGATGTTAAACCAACATTAAAGATATCGCTTGTAACACCAAATTGATCATGGCCTAAAACATCTTTTAAAATATCAAAGACGGCTTGTTCATTTTCATTAGATGGTGGAACAATTTCTTCGGCTTTAATTTGTACTTCTGGTAAAGCACGTTTATTAACCTTTTGGTTTTGGTTAAGTGGAATCTTATCAATCTGCATTGTGTAGGCTGGAACCATATATGGTGGCTTTTTAGATGCGATAAATTTATTAAGTTCATCAACATCGATTGTTTTATCGCTAACGATATAGGCCACAATGTATTTCACACCACTTGGATCAGTGAAATCTTTAATAGTAGCATCTTTAATTCCAGGGAATTCTCTAATAACACCTTCTACTTCAGAAAGTTCAATTCTAAATCCTCTAATCTTAACTTGACCGTCTTTTCTTCCAATAAAGTCAATTCGACCATCTTCTAAGAAACGAACAATATCTCCAGTCTTATAGAGCTTTTCATAGCCTTTTTCATTAGTGAATGGATTAGTTAAGAAAGCTTCTTTATGTTCTTTTTCACGGTTTAAATAGCCTCTTGCAACTTGAGGTCCGGAAATATAGAGTTCACCATTACAATAAACTGGTAATCTCTTTTTATTTTTATCTAAAACATAAACTTTATAAGTTGGAAGAGCCTTACCGATTGGAATGCGGTAATAAAGCTTATCAACTTCTTGCATTGTGCAATAAACAGTTCCTTCAGTTGGACCATAAAGGTTAAAGAACTTATAACCAGTTGGAGGATTCATTGGAACGAGTTTTTCACCACCAACAGCGAAATATTTTAAGGATGAACATTTAATTTCACTTGCGAATTGTCTACCAACTTGAGTGGTAATAAAGGAATGAGTAATCGCGTTCTTTTCAAAATATTCACCAAGTTCAACAAGATTAAGTCTCATTTCATCTGGAATAACATAAAGAGTAGCACCACTAGTAAGAGTTGGATATAAGTCCATCATATCCGCATCAAAACCATATGAAGCGTAAGCACTACAATGAGAATGTTCATCAATTTGTTGGATATTCCTATGGAATTTAGTGAAAGCATGGATATTTCCGTGCTCAAGCATGACCCCTTTTGGCAAACCAGTTGAACCAGAAGTATAAAGCATAATAAATAAGTCTTTAGCTTCAGGTTTAACTTTTATTGGAGTGTCATCAGTAAATGATAATAATTCACTTGTAAGGATTTCTTTTCCTTTAAAGTCATGGATAATATCACCTAAATCATCATCTCTAATTAAGATAATGGCAGAAGAGTCTTTAACCATGAAGTTAAGTCTATCTTCTGGATATGTTGGGTCTAATGGTTGATAAGCAGAATTTGCTTTAATAACACCTAAAGACGCTAAAACGATATATTCAGATTTATGAATGAGAATAGAAACAACTTTTTCTTTTCCTGCTCCATGTTTAATTAATTCATTAGCAATTCTAGTGGTAATTTTATCAACTTCTTTATAGGTGTATTTCTTATCTTTAAAGACCACTGCAACATTGTCAGGATATTTCTTAACAATATCTTCAAAATCATCTAAAACAGTCTTAGAGTTATCTAAGTATTGTGGATCAATATTATTAAATGATTCGAGTAATTTTAATTCTTCAGAATCCACTAAATTAATATCGTTAAGTTCACTAAGTTTTAAGAATTCATTAAGGATCAAATCATATAATTTAACGAACTGTTTGATGGTTTTTTCGTAATAAATGTCACTTCTATATTCAACCCACATGATGAATTTATCTCCATCACGATGTAACTCAATTGCGAGTTTTTCTTTGCCATCTTTTCTTTCTAATTGTTCAACGGTAACTTCTTTTCCATTTAATAAACCTTTATAGAAATAGTCACCTTGGTAGGCGAAGATAACATCAGATGATAAACCTAATTCTTTAACCATAGAAGAAAGAGGATAATCATTATGTTTAACGTTATTAATGTTTTCTTCGTTTATAGTGCTTAATAAAGTCTTAACATCTTTAATATTTTCAAAATTAACGTATAAAGGATAAGTCTTAACATAGCTGCCAAAAGATCTTCTAACTCCTTCAGTTCTAGCGTTATTCACGGTTAAGAATAAGGCTTCATTATCCATCCCATATTTAGCAAGAAGGAAGGAGAACGCTGCTAAGAAATAGGTAGAGGTTTTAATTCCTAATTTCTTAG
>CAMOYS010000011.1 GCA_946630435.1 uncultured Caryophanales bacterium
AAGGCAACAGAGATACAAACTAGATAAATTGTTAATGGATCCCCCACTTTTAATGCATCAGCGGTAACTCCATCTGTAACAAATTTCGTGGATAAAGAGAAATAGCCAGCGAGTTCACCTACCGCGGCTAAAATAATTGTTTTCATTGGATCGAACTTTAAAGCGATAGCAATTCCAACCCCTATTCCTGCGCCGGTTAAGATATTTAAAACATAGGAAAATCCACTACTACCAGTACCGATAACAGTAACCATAAAATCACAGAAAGGATTTCCATTTCCGTAATTAAATAAGGTACCGATAGTACCAAAGATAGTTCCGATAATTAAAGTGGCAAATAAGCCATAAGCCATACCATTAAGAGTTTTAATAAAGAAATCTTTAACGGTTAGCTTTTCTTCTTTTTTATCGTTAGCCTCTTGAGCTACCTTCTTCTCTTCTTTTTCGTCCATAGGCAATATTTTATTCTTTCTTTATAAAGAGTAAAGAATTTCTCATATTTTTTACTTAAAAAGAAAAAGCCACCAAGCAAGCTTGATGGCAATTTCGAATAAATGTTAATTATTCAGCACTTTTTTCTTCTTTATGAAGTAAACCATAAACTAAAGCGGCGAGAACACCACCAAGTAATGGAGCAACAATAAATAAGAAAACTTGAGCTAAAGCATCGGTTGTACCGTTAAAGATAGCGGCGGCAACAGCAGTAGCAATGCTTCTAGCAGGGTTAACAGAAGTACCAGTTAATGGAATACCAACTAAGTGGACTAAGGTTAAGGTTAAGCCAATGATTAAACCAGCCTTTTTGCCAACACCTTCGTTTTTAGAATCAGTAACGTTAAAGATAACGTAGACGAAGATGAAAGTTAAAACGACTTCGACTAAGATTGTGCCGATGATTTGGCCAACTTGCCAATCGCCACCAGTGTAACCGACCATGGCGTTACAAGCATCACCAACTAAGGCTAAGTTACTCATTTTAGCGATACCAAATAATAAAATAGCGCCGAGTAAACCACCAACTAATTGAGCACAAACATAAACTAAGAATTCTTTGACGCTCATCTTTTTAGCAATTAACATCGCTAAAGAGACAGCTGGGTTAATGTGGCAGCCAGAGATACGGCCGATAGAATAAGCCATCGCGACGATAACTAAACCAAAGGCTAAAGCGGTTGCAACAAGCTCACCACCAGTTAAAGCGGCAACACCACAAGCAAAGAAAACGAGTACGAAAGTGCCAAGGCATTCAGCAATTGCTTTCTTTAATAAGTCTTTCATATATTTTCCTCCGCGAATATTATAGTCTCATTTTTTAAATTAAAAAGAAAAACCAACAAAAAGTTGGCTTCCTTATATTATTTAAATATATTATTTGTTTAATTGAGCTTCGATAGCGTCGAGTAAATCTTGGACGGTTGTGATATTAGTCATATCAACATCATCAAAGTGAATGCCATATTCTTCTTCGAGTTGGAGAAGTAATTCAACAATATCAAGTGAATCAAGGCCTAATTCTTTAAAATTAGCGCTGGTATCGATTTCGTCTTTATGTAAAGCTTCAGCTAAACGTGATTTAATTTCTTCAATTTTGGTCATAATTAGTTCCTCTTCTTTTATAATTTTAATTAGTTTAAACCATATAGTTCAGAATTGACACAAAATTAAATCTTTTCTTTGAAACTATCTCTATAAAAGTTAGCTTTAAAGAAGAGATTCCCTTTATATCTCTTCATTTTTTTAAATTAATGGCTAGTTTCAACAGCAGCTTCAGCATTTTCACCAATCGTATTAGAAACATTAGTGAAGGTTGTTGTCATAAGAGTTAAAACGACACCAAACATCGCAATTGCAAGAACAATTGATAATAATGTACCTTTAATTTCAGACATACTTCTTCTCCTTTCTAGCTATAATAGCCAATCACTACACTTCTTATGACATAAACTTCCATAGGTTCATCTTTGATAATATATGGATCATAAGAAGTGTAGATTTTATATTCAAATATCGATCCAAACATTGGGGTGGTGTCTCCTATTTGGATTATTTGAGCGTTTCCTTCATTTTCGCATAAGCGAATAACTTCATCTGTTATCATTCCTTTTTGGGAAATTATGTGTCCCGCGGTAACTGATATCGCATCGAGATTTGTGTAGATAAATTGAATTGACATTAAGTCTCCCACCATCACGAAAAGTTGAACGACGAAGATTAAAGATAAAATAAAACCCATTTTATATCCCATTTAGCATTTCTCCTATAATGGCCACTACGCCAAAACAAATCATCACGATTAATAAAGCAGATGCTACTAAAGGGAAGATTGTCATTGTATTGAGCCTTTTTTCTTTTTTGGTGTATTCTTTTTCATAACTTTCTTCACTAAGCTTTGAGAAAAGGAGTTCGAATTGACGAAGATAAGAAGTGTTATTTCCTCCATCAATCATCTGATAAATATTTATCATTAGTTGTTCGATGATTAAGATATCGAAACTACGAGCAAAATGGATGAAAGGTGTGACACTTTTATCATTATCGATTTCATAGATTAATTCGCTTAATCTTTCCATGACATAAGGATTAGCAAACGCCCCTATTTCTTTTAAGGCGGTGTAAACGTTATAGCCGTTATTTATATAGATTCTAAAGAAA
This sequence comes from uncultured Caryophanales bacterium, assembly GCA_946630435.1. Lineage (GTDB taxonomy): Bacteria > Bacillota_I > Bacilli_A > RFN20 > CAG-826 > Fiminaster. Next base: position 2,653 of record CAMOYS010000011.1, read on the forward strand.
GTAAAGATAGAGACGAAATTCTTAATATTTTCTTCCTTATCTTTTTCAATAAGTGAACTATATCTACTTAAGTAGATAAAATTGAATAAAACTAGAAATGCAACTGAAGTGGAAATAATTAAAACATCAATCTTATAGAAATAAAGAATCGCTGCAATCATTAATAAAAGAAGGATATTTATAATTACTAGGATTGAGATCTCTTTTTTATAATTTAGCCCACTTCTTATGATTTTATTTTTTAAACTAGACATCTAATCTATCCCCCTTAATGTAAATATTTGTCGCTCTTAAGATAAAGATATGAACGGAAAGAATAAATAAGACAAAGAAGAGGCAGAGAGTTACGAAAAATGGAATTGAAGTTAACATAGTTAAATAGAACTCTTGCACTCCAAAACGGAGGAAGACAAGCACTCCAAAGGTGATTAGCCATAGCACTCCAAACTCAATAGCAATTCTTTTGATTGAGCGGTTTGATTTATTTAAGGTGTCTTCAATTCTAGTTGTCTCTTGGAGCAGGGCCTCCCCCATTGATAATAATCTTCCTCCCTGATCCAAGTAGATGTTTAAAACATTGATAAACATCTTATAGACAGCTAGATTGAAGTATTTCCTTAGATACTCGATTTTGTCCATAGTCGGCATATTATTTAGTTCATTAACGATATCGAGATATTCTCCACTAGCACCTTGAGTGGCGTTAAAGTAAGAATCATCTAAGGAATCTTTCACCGACATATTAATTAGAAATGAATTGATGAAATGATAACAACTATGAATACGGAAATTCGTAGATAAATACTGTTTGATCTTTCTACTTCCAATAAGTAAATAATAGAAAAGGAAAATAACTGGGACACTTCCCGCTAAGTAATAGTTATTCGAAGTAAAATAGGCAATTATACCTAGTACTAATGAGACAAAGATAGCAATTAGATTAGCGTTTTTCATTTCTCGTTTCCTTTCGATAAATTATTTCAAGTTTTTTATGATTTAAATCTGTTTTCGCGATTGTTTCGATATAGCGATGGACTTTGTTATTTTCATCAAAATATTTATTTAAATAAATATAGTAAGGGATATGTTCTAAGATATCGCTCATGATATCATCATATTTTTGAGTGCTATCTGACATCTCCACCATTCTCGCCATACGATGTGGCATCATCATGACATTTTGCGCGTGAAGCGTAGAAATTATTGGGTGACCTGACATGACTGAATTTAAAACATCATTCATTTCCTTGCCCCTACTTTCAGCGATGACAAGCCAATCAGGATTACTTCTTAAAGCGTTTCTAATTAGCTCTTCAAATGTCCCAATTGAATTATTCGTATTAACTTGCCAAGAGGTGATATCTAGTTCTTTATTAACTCGAACAAATTCAAGTTCTTGGATGTTATCGATGATGATAATTCTTGTATTTTCTTTTAAAGAAGAAAGAAGATATTTTTGAAGTTCTGTTTTCCCGCTTCCAGTTGGTCCAGCGATAACAATTGATTTATTTTCGTTTAAAGCTTCTTCTAGTATTGCTTTAGCTTTATCATCCATAAATTCTTTATCGTTACTAATACGTAGTTCTTTAGAAGCAATACGCATTGAGAAAGATAAGGCTTTATCGTTATTGACTCTAGTTATCGAAGAATGAACCGCGTTAATACGATATCGATCAATCGAAATATCAAGGAAGGGTGAAGTAAAAGAAAACTGCTTTTCAGACATATTCGCAATTTGTCTTATGAAATCATTAATCTCATCACTTGTAACAAATAAGCGAGCTTTCTTTCTTCCAAAGATGTTATGTTGATAAAAGAGTGAGACCCCATTATAAGAAATATCAGTAACACCTGAATCCATAAGTAAAGGAGCAAGGAAAGAATTATCGATATAACTAAGTAAATTATTGTTCATTACTTATCCTCCCCTCCACTATGGAAAATGTTTTAGCTTTCTCATAAGAGAAGAAACCAGCGATATCCGCTTTTAAGGATATCTTAAAGGCGTCACATTCATGGTCTAAACAGACGAGATTAGAATCGCTATGAAAGTAATAATATGAAACGGTATAGTGTTTAACATATCGCTTCAAATTCTTTTCAAAATAACGGTCGATATATTCTTCTAAAACAGTCTCATTAAAATATGGTTTAGTTTCACCATCCTTATCGATTGTAGCGACAGAGACTTCGAAAGCCCCGCGATAAAGGAGTTGGAAAGTGCGATGTACCCCGGAGAACTTTGTCGCTCCAATCGAAAAGTCGAGAAATAAAGTCATTATTAAGATGTAGAAAATATTGTTAATCATTAGTTTTCCTTCGATGTTCCTATAGTAAAATCAGGTGTGGAATCTGAGCTTTGAATGCAGTATTCACTGTTATCGCAGCTCCCCACTAAATTGTTTGGACTAAGACAAAGTCTTAAAACGTAAGTAATATAAGTTCTACTTAATCCAAAATAACCTCCTAAAGTCAGCATGTTAATATCTGGATTAGTATCTTTAAGTTTTTCATACGCACCTAAAGGGAAATAAAGTTGATTAGTTAAAATTCTTCCCTCTTTATAGTCGTTATAAAGAATTCTTGTTATTGGATCGATATAGAAAGCTGTTTCGGGAATAAAGTGATAATAGCCATCATTTTGATAACTAACTTTACCTTTAAAAGTAACCACTTTATTTATAGCGATATTTGGAAATAGATTTTCAATATCGAAATAATACATTTCCATAGGCGTGTTATTTAAATACGGTTTTAAATCCGCTAGCATCGTGTTGTATTTAAATAATGGATAAGATAAATTCACACAGTTATCAGCGTTTAAATCGTAATAATAATCTTCATTAGAAATAGTGCTAAATTCAAAGCTATCAGTTTGGAAAGAATCTCCTTCGGTATAAGCGTAAGAATAGATATTCATCTTAGAGACATTAATTCCATGGTCATAAAGATTAGTGAAACCATCTTCACTTACGTATGAAGTGCTACAAGTTTTATCGATTGTTATAGCGTTTAAATTATTCTTAACGATAAAACGAAATTTAGGTCCTTTAGTGTCTGAGGTATTAACGTAATATCTTTGGGCGAATTCTTCTAAATAATTAAATGAATCTGAATATGAAGTATCAAATGTTGATTTACTATATAGTAAAGTATCTTCCCCACCTCTTGGATTTAGGTGATAAACACTGATGGTTTTTCTTTCTAAACCATCTTGAGCGAAGGAGAAATAAATCTTCGTATTTTGCCCATTTTTTGAAGGTGGAATAACAATTCGTTCAAACCTATCCCCTCTTCCAAGTGGAGTGAATGGATCAAGATCATTAAAGGAGATATCCCCTATATCAATTGGATCATGGATTGTTATTGGCTCATGATTAAAAGAACATAGTAAAAGAGTTACTAAAGGTAAGGCTGGAATTAAACTATTAAACTTTATACTCATAATCTGACCTATTAAATGCCTCGACAAATAAATGACAGGCAGCCTTTCTATAACGATAAAAAGATGATTTAGAGAAATGATGATAAATATGACCGTGGCGATTTTGGAAAAATTCCTCCACGACAATTTCGCGGTGCACAATCGTTAAAGAGTTAAGCGCGTACTCCACTCTATAAACGTATCTTTCACATTGTTCTTTTAGTTTCTTAAGGCTTTTAAGTTCCCTACTTTCAAGTTCATTTCGAAAAGTACTAATTGAATCAGAATGCTTGATTCTTTCAATAAGTTTTAAGTTATGAAGATGACTTTTAGCGATGTTTTTCGTTAATATAACAGGACTAATATCACCGGTGATAGTTTGATAATTTTGCATATTTTTACCCCCTCATCATTAAGTAGGGAATTTTTATGAAAAAACGCGCATAAAATTTTCTATTAGGAAAGATGTATTAAAAATACATAATGAGTAATAAGATTTTTCATTATTTTTAGAAACACAACAAAAAAACACACTTTTTTCATCAAGTGTGTCTTTAAAATTTAGTTTATTTTATTTAAGAAGTTCTTCAAGTTTTGCGCGATATTGTTCGAGTTTTGCTTTCTCTAATTCGACTTTTTCTTTAGGAGCTTTCGCTAAGAAGTTTTCGTTAGAGAGAATCTTTTCACTACGGGCAATTTCGTTTTTATAGAACTCGATATCTTTTTGTTTCTTAAGAGCTTTTTCTTCATCGGAAGTATCATCAAGAAGATACATGGTGGCGTTATCATAAACGAATTTAACTCCACTATTATCGCTTGTTTCGATAAAGCCAAGAGATTTAGCAAATGAGAAACGAGAGAGATGATCTTTTAAAGAGATCAGGTCTTCGTCTTTAGTCACGACAAGTAAGTTTACTTTAGCGTTAGGAGCAAGTTTATTGCTTACTTTATAGTTTCTAATATCGCTAATCATCTTATATAAAGTATCAACTGCGGTAGCGTTATACTTGCCAACCTCTACTTCTTCTGGGAATACTTCAAGCATAATTGATTCGAGGTGGGTTGGAAGAGATAAATATAATTCTTCACCAATAAATGGAGCGTATGGGTAAATCATAATAATGATCGCTCTTAAGACAGTGACAAGAACATTTTTAACAATGTTACGATATTCTTCATCGCTATTATTTAAAGTGACTTTTGACATCTCTAAATATGTGCTACAGAAGTCATCATAAACAAAGTTATAAAGATAAGTAGAAGCGAGAGAATATTCGTATTTATCCATATAAATGGATACATTCTTAATTGTGTTATTGAGTTTGGTAAGAATATCTTTCTCTAACAAACCTAATTTAGATGGATCAATCTTAAATGGTTTAAAGTCTTCTCCAACTGTTTCAAGAACGTAACGAGCACTGTTCCAAATCTTATTTAAATAGTTACTTGAAGCGATAACTTTTTCTTCAATGTAACGGATATCTTGTCCTGGAGCACTGCCAGTTGTTAAGAAATAACGTAAAGCATCAACACCATATGTATTAATAACATCAATTGGGTCAATACCGTTATTAGATGATTTAGACATCTTCTTTCCATGTGCGTCACGAATAAGGCCATGGATTAAGCATTTTTCAAATGGAGATTCTTTTGTGAATTCTAAGGAATCAAAAATCATACGAGAAACCCAGAAGAAAATGATGTCATAAGCTGTAACCATTAAGCTATTTGGGAAATAACGTTCAAAGTCAGGAGTTTTTTCTGGCCAACCTAAGGTTGCAAAAGGCCAAAGAGCACTACTGAACCAAGTATCTAAAACGTCTTCATCTTGATGATAGCCTGGAAGATTAACTGGTTTATCGCTAACGATAACATCTCCAGTTTCATCATTATAATAAGCTGGAATACGATGTCCCCACCAAAGTTGACGGGAAATACACCAATCATCAGCGTTTTCCATCCATTGTCTAAATGTATCTCTAAATCTTTCTGGAATAAATTCAACACTAGATTTAGCTAAAGCTTGTTCAGCAAGTGGTCTCATCTTAACAAACCATTGTTTAGATAAATATGGTTCAACAACCGCACCACTACGTTCACTATGACCGACTGGGTGGACGATGTCTTCAATCTTAACTAAGTGACCACTAGCTTCGATATCTTTAACTAAAGCTTCACGGCATTCGTAGCGGTCCATCCCTTGGTATTTACCAGCAATTTCATTCATCTTAGCATCTAAATCCATGCAGCGAATGAATGGCATATCGTATTTCTTTGCTAAAGCAAAGTCATTAGGGTCATGGGCTGGAGTACATTTCATTGCACCAGTGCCAAATTCAATATCAACATACGAATCTGCCATTATAGGTAATTCTTCTCCGTTAGCAGGATTGATTACTTTCTTGCCGATTAAATGTTTGTATCTAGGATCTTCTGGATTAACAAATACAGCTGTATCACCAAACATTGTTTCCGGTCTTGTTGTAGCGACAATTAATGATTCATTTGTGCCAACAACATCGTATTTAAAGTAATAGAATTTACCTTTATCGTCTTCATAAACAACTTCAATATTTGATAAGGCGGTCTTAAGTTCTGGGTCATAGTTAATAATTCTTTCACCACGGTAGATTAAGCCTTTATCATAAAGGGTTTTAAAGACGTGAAGAACGGCATTATTAAGTCCTTCATCAAGAGTGAATCTTTCTCTTGTATAATCGAGCATTAAGCCCATTTTAGCCCATTGTTCATGGATGTTATTGGCGTATTCAGCTTTCCATTCCCAAGCTTTCTCTAAAAACTTTTCACGACCGAGGTCATAGCGGGAGATACCTTCTTTTCGAAGCTTTGCTTCGACTTTAGCTTGTGTAGCGATACCAGCATGGTCCATACCTGGTAACCATAAAACATCATAGCCTCTAAGTTTTTTATAACGAGCGGTTATATCTTGAATGGTTGTATTCCAAGCGTGACCTAAATGTAATTTACCAGTTACATTCGGAGGAGGAATAACCATTGAAAAAGGATTCTTGGTTTTATCACCTGCAGTGAAATAGCCTTTACTTTTCCAATTTTCGTATTTACCTTCTTCTACCTTTTTTGGATCATAGCGTTTGTCGAGCATATTATGTCCTCCCTAATAAATAAAAAAGTCCTTAATCATAAGGACGAATTATCGCGGTACCACCTTAATTCTATATAGATTATATAGCACTTCATTAGCTTGTAACGTAAGCTTACGGAATATTCCTATTCAGCCTCTTAAGCGACAACATTTAGTAATTATCTGTAGTGCTTCCACCATCCACTACTCTCTATAAGTTTTCCTAAATGACCTCTTCGTCATCGGCGAGATTATTATAGCAAATCATTTACTAAAGTTAACTATTTCTTTAGAAAACGAATTTGTTAATGATATTTTAAGATAAATCACTAGGAACCCCACTATTTGAGACAAATTGTCCCAAACAGCTCAGTTCTTATGTGTTTTATATGATTTTTGCTATTTCTTTTTTCAAAACATCAATACCTGTTTTATTAGTGCTACTCGTAAATATTGAATGAATTAAGTCAGTGTTTTCAATATTTAAGGAATCGCGTTTAAGCATCTTAGCTTTTTCGGATTGATTAAGTTTATCGCACTTTGTGTATGTTACTAAAACAGGTAGATTTTTGGTTAAGATAAATTCAAAGAAATCCTTATCATCTCTACTCATTTCATGACGAGAATCGATTAAGAAGATAATTCCTTTGAGTTTTGGATTATCAAAGTAGTTTTCCATCATCTTAGCAAAGCTATCGAGATGTTTACTACCAGTTAATGTGTAGCCATACCCAGGAGCGTCCACTAAATAAAATGAATCATCAATTAAAAAATAATTGAGTAATTTAGTGTGGCCTGGTTTGGATGAAGTTTTAGCTAAGTTAGAGTTATTGGTAAGCGCATTAATTAATGTAGATTTACCTACATTAGACTTGCCAATAACAATGATTTCAGCCTTATCAAAAGGCCCCTCCCTATAGGAAGGAGCACTTTTTATAAATTTGGCTTTATTAAAATTAATCATCCTTAATAGCTATTTTAACAGCGTCATCAACATTCTTCATAAAGAGAATATTGAGACCATCTTTAACTTCTTGAGGTAATTCATCAACATCGCGTTTATTGCCTTCTGGAACAATAATAGTCTTGATGCCACTTCTTAAGGCTGCTAAAGATTTTTCTCTTAAGCCACCAATCATAAGAGCTTGACCACGAAGAGTAACTTCGCCAGTCATAGCGACATCTTTATCGACTTTGCGATGAGATAAACAAGATATGATTGCAGTTGTTAACGCCACGCCAGCGCTTGGACCATCTTTTGGAACAGCACCTTCTGGAACGTGAATATGAACGTCATTATCTGCAAAAATATTTGGATCAACTTTATATTTTTCAGCGTTAGCGCGAACGTAGTCTAAAGCGATAGTTGCAGATTCTTTCATAACATCACCTAACTTACCAGTTAAGATTAATCCACCTTTACCTTTGAAGTAGTTTACTTCAATTGGGAGGATATCTCCACCGAATTGGGTATATGCTAAGCCAGTGACTACACCGATAGAATCTTCTTTTTCTTTAGTGCTATTTTCGAAGATTGGTTTTCCTAAAAATTCACCAATTTTCTTTTCATCAACTTTAACTGATTTAACTTTGCCGTTACTAGTTAAGATTTCAACAGCGGACTTTCTCATTAAAGAAGCAATGAGTCTTTGAAGTTCTCTAACACCAGCTTCACGAGTGTAGTAATTAATCAAATACTTAATTGCACTTTCAGTGATGCTAAATTGCTTTTTATTAAGACCGTTTTGTTCGAGTTCTTTCTTAACTAACCAGTTTTTAGCGATCTCAATTTTTTCAAATTCCGTATAGGAATTGACTTCAATTAACTCTAAACGATCGCGAAGTGGTTCAGGAACATTTTCTAAATAGTTCGCTGTGCAGATGAATAAGACATTGCTTAAATCATATGGCTCTTCGAGATAGTTATCGTTAAATTGAGTGTTTTGAGATGGATCTAAAACTTCAAGTAAGGCACTAGCAGGGTCACCTTTATAAGAAGAAGCGAGTTTATCAACTTCATCTAAAAGGAAGACAGGGTTAGTAACACCAACGCGCTTCATACCAGCGATAATACGTCCAGGCATAGAACCAACGTATGTACGACGGTGACCGCGGATTTCCGCTTCATCAGAAATGCCACCTAAGCTTGCTTTAAAAAATTTTCTTCCTAAAGCACGAGCAATAGACGCACCTAATGAAGTTTTGCCACATCCTGGTGGACCATAGAAACAAAGAATAGGAGCTTTAAGAGTTCCAGTCATCTTCTTAACAGAAAGATATTCGATGATACGTTCTTTAACCTTCTTAAGACCATAATGGTCTTCGTCTAAGATTTTCTTAACGTTATTTAAGTCATCATTATCTTCAGTCTTTTGATACCATGGGACCGCCATAAGGGTTTCAACGTAAGACATAATAAGAGACGCTTCTAAAGAAGAAGGTGGCATCATGTCGAAACGTTTTAATTCCGCTTTTACTTTGTTTTTAACATGTTCTGGGTAAGGTTCTTTTTCGAGTTTTTCACGAATCGAATCGGAATCATCATCAGAATCTTCGCCAAGTTCATGCTTAATTGCTTTTAATTTCTCTCTTAAGATGTAATCTCTTTGCGCCTTTTCGGTAGATTCGTTGAGATCTTTAGAGATTTGAGCGTCGACATCAGATTCAATCTTTTTAAGATTCAAAGTGACAGCGATAGATTTAATACGGGCATTAATATCAATTGATTCAAGAATTGTTTGTCTCACACTATTTTTAAGTGGAAGAGCCGCGGCTAAAGTATCGCATAAATCAGCTGCGCTTAATTCTTCAGAAAGAATTCTATTAATGACACTACCGGAAATATTTCCAAGAGATTCTGGGTGAATAGTAATTTCATCGATAATGTATTTTCTTAACGCTTCAGTAGCGTCTGGATCACTATCGAATTCATCCACTAATTCGCCTTCTCCAACGAAATATCCTTGTTCATCAAAAGCAACGTTATTAAGTTTGACACGGTTTAAGCCACTTAAACGAATGCGAATATAATTCTTAGCTTGGGTAACAGATGTGATACGGCATAAAGTACCAACTTCAAAAATATCTTTACCAGTTGGAGTTTCAACAGTGTTTGTTTTTTGTGAAACTACAATGATTAAGGAGTCATTTTGAGCAAGCGAAACATTCGTGGCCTTGACCGTGAAATTTCTAGCAGCGTCAATTCTTTCCTCTTTTTGATTAGGAATAATTGAAGTCGCTTTGGTGATAAGTAATGGTAAGATAACATTATTGGCCATTATTCATCCTCCTTATAACTTTTTAAAGTTATTTCTTAAGGTTATTCTCTAATAAGAATTCTTGTAATTTACGATTTAAGAGATCGTTTTTGAAGGAAGCTAATTGAGGTTTTAAGATTTCTCTAATCTTTTCAACTTCCATCTTGTATTGTTCAGCCATCTTATTAAGTTCAGCATCAACTTCTTCATCGGTGACTGTTAATTTTTCAGCTTCGATAATCTTAGAAAGAACTGCGCTAGCGGTAACTTGTTTTTGAGCGTCACCTTTAACTTGTTCTTCCCATTTTTCTTCGGTTAAACCAGTGATATCAAGATATTGTTTGAAATCTAAACCTTGTTGATTTAAACGGTTTTCGGTTTCATGTCTCATTTCATGAATTCTTTCTTTAACCGCTTCTTCTGGGAGTTCAATCTTTGAACCTTCAACAATCTTATCTAAGATAGCATCTAAAGCGTGGCCCTTAGCTTGTTGTTCTTTTTGTTCAAGGATATGAGTTCTTTCATGAGCTTTAAGTTCATCAACGGTTTTAACACCTTCGATATTGAGTTCTTTAATGAGTTCTTCATCGAGTTCTGGTAAAACTTTTTCTTTAACTTCGTGAACTTTGACTTTAAAGATAGCGTCTTTTCCAGCGAGGGTTTCGACATATTGTTTTGGGAAAGTGACTTTAACTTCAACTTCTTCTTCCGCGGATTTGCCAATTAATTGATCTTCAAATCCTGGGATAAAAGTGTTGGAGCCAAGTTCGAGAGAGTAGTTTTCAGCTTTACCACCATCGAATGGAACACCATCAACACTACCTTCGAAATCGATAACAACGGTATCACCTTTTTGAGATGGGCGTTCAGCAAGAACTAAGTTAGCGTTATTTTCAACGAGTTTCTTAATGCTAGCTTCAACTTCATCTTCATTAACAGCTGGAACTTCTTTTTCAATGTTTAAGCCTTTATAGCTACCAAGTTCAACTTCTGGAGTGGTAACGATAATGAATTTAAGAGTTAATTCGGTATCACTTACTTTAGTAACATCGACAGATGGTTGGGTAAATGGTACTAATTTGGTTTCTTTGAGGACTTCTCTAAAGACTGGGTTTAAAGAGTCATTAATAGCGCCATCAAGAACTTTAGCAGGATCAACATGCTTTTTAGCGAGTTCTTTTGGAGCTTTTCCAGGGCGGAAACCATCGATATGAACTTTAGCAATTTCTTTATCTAATGATTTTTCTTGGGCTTCTTTCCAAAGTTTGCTGTCGACTTCGACTTCGACTTCATACTTTGCAGGAGCGACCTTGTTTGATGTGATTTTCATATATTAAATATATCTCCTTTTAGAATATCGAAAAGAATTATACAAAACGCATTAATGCGTAGCAAGTTAAATAATTTATTTAAAACAAATTTGGGAAAATATCAGCTGATGATTTTCTCTATTTTAGTGGCGATTTCGTTAATTTTATCGTTAACTTTTACTTCTTTATTCGCCATATATTTTTTTGATAAATAGATTGAAGCTTCAGCGATATCTTTTTCATCTAATCCATCATTACTTGGGAAAGAAATTAGATTATATAAGTTGAAAATATTTAAAGCATTTTTCTTAACGGTGAAATCGTTATCGGATAAGTCTTCAATAAATTTATAGATGGTTTTAAATCTAGGGGTTTGATGAGGTGGGATTAAACCTAAAGGTTTAACTTTGATTAATCCCTCAATAGAAAGAAAGTCTAATTCTTCATCACATTTATTATCGATTGTAATTGCTAATGCAACACTTCTAAGCTCTTGAGGAAGTTTATCGTTTATTAATGTTTTCTTAATACTTTCTTTATAGTCTTTAAACTCATATTTTTCAGTGAAGGAATACGCTTTATAAAGCTCTATGATATCAGTTGATTCTTCAAGTATTTTATTTAGTTCTTCAAGTGATAATTCTTCATCCGCTATCTTTTTAGCGTCTTCTTCACTTTCGATGAATTTATCTAATTCTTGGAATGTCTCCTCTACTTCCTGAGAGATATATGGGAGATTCTTATAATAATCTAAGGTTTTAAAGGCTTTACTGAATTGATCCATATAAACGAGAGTTTTAACATGAAGTTTAATCGTTTTTACTGGTTCATATTTCACTAGAGTGTCCTTATTATTTTCGATAGTTTCAAGAACGTTTTTATAGTCGCCTTTTCCAAGATAACCGATAACTTTATAGAATAATAAAGATTCATCATTAACTTTGTTAAAAGCGTCTAAAAGTTCATCGAATTTACGATCAAATACTAATTTATCTAAATATTTTTTATCTATCTTCATTAGCCTAATAATTCTGCTACTTTAGCGTCGAAACTTTCTGGTTTTTCCGCTGGGCCAAAGCGATTAACGATATTACCTTGACGGTCCACTAAAAATTTAGTGAAGTTCCATTTAATCTTTTTACCAGTATCAACAGGACAGTTTTCTTTTAAATAAGCATAAAGTGGGTGTTCGTTTTTACCATTAACATCAACCTTTTCGAATTGAGGGAAAGCAATCGCGAAACGTAAAACACAAGCATCATGAATTTCTTCACTTGTTCCTGGAGCTTGTTTAAAGAATTGGTTGCATGGGAAATCTAAAATCTCAAAACCTTGATCTTTATATTTAGCATACATTGCTTCTAAAGCATCATATTGAGGGGTAAAACCACATTTTGTAGCAGTGTTAACAATTAATAATACTTTTCCTTTATATTTTTCTAAGGAAACTTCATTGCCTTTATAATCATTTACTTTGAAATCATAAATTGACATGTTATCATCCTCCTAATTTTTACTGATACTATAGTATCGATTATTAAAAAGTGATGCAAGCAATATGCATTTTGGGTAAAAGAAAAACCAACAACATAAAGGGGGGATGTTGTTGGCGATAATAATTGTAGTTCATTAGGTAAAAATTTCAATAAAAAATTATCATATTTTTACTTTTTAACATTAATAGTAAAGTTTAAAATTTTTAGCACTCTCTATTGACGAGTGCCAATTTCGTACTATAATATAGTTAGCACTCGAGATATGAGAGTGCCAAATTCAAACTAGAAAAGGAGGTATCTTTATGAATCAAAATGAAATGAACGATTACCAAAATGACGAGAACATCTTAGAGAAGTTTGGTCGAGATATTACTAAAGACTCTAGAGATGGAAAAATTGATCCTGTCATCGGTCGAGATGATGAAATTAGAAAAATCATCGAAGTTTTGGCGAGAAAAAATAAGAATAACGTCATTCTATTAGGTGAACCTGGTGTTGGTAAAACCGCGATTATCGAAGGTTTAGCGGAAAGAATTGTTAAAAACGACGTTCCTCTTTCTTTAAGAGATAAAACAATCTATGAACTAGATATGGGTGCCCTTGTTGCAGGTGCGAAGTATCGTGGTGAATTTGAAGAAAGACTAAAAGCCGTTTTAAATAAAATTAAGGAATCTAATGGAAAGATTATCTTATTTATCGATGAAATCCATCTAATTGTTGGAGCAGGTCGAACTGATGGCGCTTTAGACGCGGCTAATTTACTTAAACCGATGTTAGCAAGAGGCGACATTGATTGTATTGGTGCCACCACTTTAAACGAATATCGTAATTATATAGAAAAAGACCGCGCTCTCGAGCGTAGATTCCAACCTGTCTTAGTAGGAGAACCAACTCTTGAAGACACAATTTCAATTCTTCGTGGTTTAAAAGAAAAATTTGAAACTCATCATGGGGTTAAGATTACCGATAACGCTTTAGTCGCTGCAGTTAACTTATCTAACAGATATATCACTAATAGATTTCTTCCAGATAAAGCAATCGACCTAGTGGATGAAGCTTGTGCGATGATAAGAGTAGAAATTGAATCCACCCCTACCGAACTTGATGAATTAAGAAGAAAGATTAAACAACTTGAGATTGAAAGAGTAGCGCTTAAAAAAGAGAAAGATGAATCCGCTCTTAAACGTCTAGAAAAACTTGAGTCTTCTTTAGAAGAACTTAAGAATAAAGAGAGTGAGCTCACTAAAAAGTGGGAGAAAGAAAAGAACGAAATCATCGAAGCCAAGAATCTTAAGATTGCTCTTGATAAGGCTAAATTCAATTTGAATAATGCTTTCTTAAATGGGGATTATGAAAAAGCTTCTAAACTTCAATATCAAGATATTCCAGAGATGGAAAAGAAACTTAAAAATATTGAAGAGAATGAGAAGAAAGGCAAAATCTTATCCGAAGTTGTTACGGAAGATGAGATTGCTAAGATAGTCGCTAAAATGGCTAATATTCCAGTTGGAAAGATTAATGAAAGTGAAAGAGATAAAGTCCTTCATTTAAATGAAACCTTAAGACGTAGAGTTATTGGTCAAGATGAAGCGATTGATTTAGTTAGTAATGCTATCTTAAGACAAAGAGCAGGTATCAAAGATCAAAATAAACCTATTGGTTCATTTATGTTCCTTGGTCCTACTGGTGTTGGTAAAACCGAAGTTAGCCGTGCTCTTGCGGAATCCTTATTCGATTCAGAAAGCCATATGATCAGAATTGATATGTCTGAATATATGGAAAAATATAGCACATCTCGTTTAATTGGCGCCCCACCAGGCTATGTTGGCTATGAAGAAGGCGGCCAATTAACTGAACAAGTAAGAAGAAACCCATATTCAATCGTCTTATTCGATGAAATCGAAAAAGCACATCCTGAAGTGTTTAACCTCTTACTTCAAATCCTTGATGATGGCAGATTAACCGATTCTCAAGGTAGAGTTGTTGATTTCAAAAACACAATCATCATTATGACTTCTAATCTTGGCAGTGATTTATTACTCCATAATAGAAGAGATGAAGTTGAAGAATTATTAAGAAGAACATTTAAGCCAGAATTCCTTAATCGAATTGATGAGATTGTTTACTTCTCACCACTTAATAAGGAAGTTCAACTTAAAGTTACCGAAAAATTACTCAACTTACTTAGTGAAAGACTTAAAGAAAATTATTATTCCTTCAAGTTTAGTGACACTTTAAAACATTATATTCTCGATTCTGCTTACTCTATCGAATTTGGAGCAAGACCATTAAAGAGATTCATTCAAAATAATGTTGAAACCGTTATTGCTAAGGCGATTGTAATGGGAGAAGTCAATACTTCAAGCCTTTACTTAGTTGATTACGAAAACGATAAAGTAGTAATCAAAAAGCAATAAGCTTAATTAAATAAAATATGTCCAGGCATCTCGCTTGGACATATTTTTTATTCTACTTTTTTGTCTTCTTCGTCTGGGACTTTTTTCCCATCCGCTTGATTATCTATAGGTTTTTCTTCATTTTCTTTGTTTTCGAGAGCCTCTTTTTCTTTCTTAGCTTCTAAATCAAGTAAGGCCGCTTCAACAAGAGATGGAAGAGGATGTTTAAAATGATAATAAGCTTGGAAAGAATACGCTAGAGCGATATAGATAAAAGCAGATGTCATACCATAAAGATAGACTTCATATGGAAGAGCGTTCCAATTAACTAAACAGATAATATCAAAGGTAATTAAATAAAGTCCTAAAGGAAGCATCATAACTTTATCGAGTAAAGAGTTTCTAGATCTTCTCTTTTTAGATAATAAAACCCAAATGAAATCTGTAATTATCCATAAGCCACCTGCTAAAGTAACAAAGTTAAAGATCATGTGATGTCTTTCACTTATGGTAATTACTCTAGTAAGTTCTAAGGTTGCAATAACAATGAAAACTATCGCTATAACGATGAGTTCAATTGTGTAAATTAATTTCGTCTTTTTTATTTCTTTAAGTTGTTCTTCAGTCATGGTGAATATTCTATTTTATATTTTTATATAAGTAAAGAATGGCAATATTATTCCACAAAAAAAGTCCCAAACGAGGGACTTCTTATGGGTTTATCTAATTATTTAGCTGTAACAGTTTTGACTCCGTCCTTATCTAAAAGGATCATAACAATCGCATAAATTGCAAGTAAGATGATTGTGACACCAAAGATAATGGAAACAGCTTGAGCAAATTCAGGAACAGTTAAAAGTAAGATACCAATGGCGAGAAGTGCAATACCAATAACAAGTTTAATGATAAATACAACTAAGACGTCATGTTTGTTAACAAATTTTCCAAAAATAGCATCGAGGATGATAATAGAACCACCAACGATAAGAAGATATGGAACAAATGCAAAAATAATTCCAACAGCTTTTGCAACAAGGCAATAAATACCAAGGGCTAAGAATAAGCCACCACCAAAGCCAACATTTGTTAATAAACTCTTTGTTCCAACAAAGGAAATTGCTAAGAAAACAACACCAGCGATAATTAAACCAGCACCAACGATAACTGATAAAACATCTGTGGCTAAGCCAAAGCAGAATAAAATACCAACTACTAAGAGAACGCCAGCTTCAACTAAGGCAATAATCTTTTCTTTTGACATTGTGTTTACCT
>CAMOYS010000012.1 GCA_946630435.1 uncultured Caryophanales bacterium
ATTCGTTTATTTAAAAATCAAAGTAAATTTTTGAATATTTTATTATGTAAAATTGCTAGAATAATATCATTAATAAAGGAGATTAATATGAACACTAAAAAACTTTTATTCATTATACCTTTAGCAATCACTTCTTTAGTTTCATGTGGAGGTGGCGGTGAACCATCTAATGAAACAATTAAGTTATATGACGCTAATAGTAGATTAATTGGTACACCAAAACCAGATCCAATAAACCCATCACAAACTCTTCCAATGCTTGAAGAAAATATCCTTACTGGTAAGTTACCTACTTATCATCATAAAGATAAAGGTGATGTTCCTTATGTTAGCGTTAAAGATTTAGCGTCCGCGGTCGGAAGTGCTTTACAACTTGTTATTGCGCCAGGCATGACAACTGAAAACAAATCTGACGGGTTCCATTTATATTCTCAAAATAAGAAAGGTGAATTCGTTATCGACGCTGATAAAGATATTATCAAACTCAAAAACGGACAATATTTTGGATCACCAATTCTTAATGAAAATAACGGAATTGCTGGAGATTATATTAATTTTAGAGGTAATTCTATTAAAGAAAGCGACAAGACTAAAGTTTATAAAGAAGACGGAAGTGCCGCTCCTGAATACGATACCTTTGATTTTGGAAAATATAATTTTGATATCGTTACTAAAGATAATGAATGCTATGTTCCAATTGAAGCGTTCTCCAAAGTTTTATTTAGAGATATTAGTATCGACTTAGCCTATAACGGAAGTGAATACTTCTCTAATATTTCTAATAGTTCGTTCTTAGGCTCCTTAATTTATTCTTCCGAAGGTTATTTCCATGGTGCTAGTGGTATTTATTCTCCAAGTAAGTCTAAAGCTGCTGGCGAAGCCTATAGATTTGAATCTCCAACTCAAAAACTAAAAGAAGGTAGTCAAACCGAATATGAAGATTACACTAGATTTTTAGTTCTTGGTGAAGATGGTGCAGGCTACTCAATGCTTTGTAAAGGCAAAGAACTTGATCCAAGTAAGGCAGTCGAAGATGTTGAAGCTAATTATGGCTACCTTTGGACTAAAAAAGACAACATCTTAAAAGTCAGTGTTTCAGATAATGGAAAAGCTTTAGGAGATTATCAAATTCATTTAAATAAAACTAATGTCTTCTCCAATAGTGTTTCTAAAGAAGTTAGTGAATATAACTACAACACTCTCCGCTTTATGTTTGACACTATCTATGGTTTAAAAGATATCAAAGGTTATAAAGACGCCGTATCCTTCTTTAAAGAAGCTGGCGTTGATGATGGCTTAAAATCTAATAAAATAAACGAATATAACGCTGCCTTTGGTAAATTAGTTGGCTATATTGATGATGGCCACACTGCTTATTCTAATTTATCTCACTATTCAGGAATGGATGAAATAGATAACTTTAATACTTATAAAAAGACTTCTATGTCTGGTCCAAGAATTAGTGGACTTGGTAGCAAATATAAAACATATATTGCTGGTAGAATGGCAATGGCTAGAAAGCTTAATCCAGATGATCAAAACCCAGAAGATCCTACATATTATCAAGGTATTAAGTTCTCTAATGATAAACAAACTGCGATTATTGCCTTTGATGCTTTCCAACATAACTTTGATGAAATTAAGAACATGAAGGAATTATTCCCAGAAGATTATTCCATTGATGAAAATAACTATAATATTCAAACTAGAGCTAGATTAATTAATTCTTCTCCAGATGGATTCTCTCAAGCCTTCAAGATTTTAGACATTATTAATAAAACTGATAAGGTTGTTAAAAATGTTGTTATTGATTTAACCACTAACGGTGGTGGCACAATTGCTACAATGGCTTATCTTTCCGCTTTCTTTAGTGATGATCCACACTTTGTTATCAAAGATATTAATAATGGTGTTATTAGAGAATATCACTATAAGGTTGACCTTAATGGTGATGGCGTTTATGGTGGTACAGGCGATACCTACAAAGATAAATTTAATTTCTATATCTTAACTAGTGGTTTCTCCTTCTCTTGTGGTAACTGCTTACCAGGTATGGCTAAAGATGCTGGTGCTAAGATTATTGGTGAAACTAGTGGTGGTGGAACTTCTCCAGTAGGTGTCTACTTTGATGCCTTAGGTTCCTTCTTCAATTTATCTAACCACTATGACATGTGTTATAAAGTAAACGGAAAATATGTCCAAAACGATTCCGGTATTACTTTGGATTATGCTTATCCATACGCTGATGGTAACTGGTATGATCCAAACGCAGTAGATACATTCATCAAAACTTTATAAGATTAGATTACCCCACTAAAGTGGGGTTTTCTTAAGGTTGAATATTTAAATAAAGCATGTATAATTATTAAATAATTATGGAGACTGTCATTGAGTATTTAGTTCAAAACTGGGGACTAGTTCTAGTCTTAATAGCTTTTGCTATTATGCTTAAAGTAACTATCTTTCTTGATAAACATACAATAATTCGCATGTCTATTTTAATTGCCTCTGTTTTTGTTTTATCAATCATTGTTTATATCGAATTCCATCTAAGTGAAATAGGTGAGTATGTTGAATTAAGAAGGGTCATAATGGCGATACGTTATAGCGCGACGCCGATTATAATTGCTCTAATTCTTTATGCCTTAGTTAGAAAGATGCGTTGGTATGTAATTATTCCAGCGTTTGGCTTTGCCGTTATAAATGTTATTTCTATCTTTACTGGTATTGTTTTCTCTATTAATGATGCTGGTGAATTAATAAGAGGGCCACTTGGCTATTTACCTTATATTGCTGTAGGTGGTTATAGTGTTGTTTTAATTCTCGTTTTATATCAACAAAGTAACAAACAAGCCTCAGAAATCTTCCCAATTGCCTTTTTAGCATCAGCGTTAGGATCTGGTTTAATCCTCCCATTTATTCTTGGAAAAGATTATTCAAAGATTTTCTGCACTACAATCGGGGTAGCGTTATTCATTTATTACGTCTTCTTAATTCTCCAATTAACGAAAAAAGACGCACTAACTGGTTTACTTAACCGTCAAGCTTATTACTCTGATGTAACAAAGAATAAAGAGATCACCGCCTTTATTTCTATTGATATGAATGGTTTAAAAGCAATTAATGATAATCAAGGACACGTGGCAGGTGATGAAGCTTTATATACTTTAGGTCGTTGCTTTGCAAAAGCTTCAAAAGCTAAACAATCAGTATATCGAATCGGTGGCGATGAATTCATGATGATTTGCCGTAAAACTTCGAAAGAACAATTAGAAGAATTAATCGAAAAGATTCAAAGTTATGTTGATGAAACAGAATACTCCTGTTCAATTGGATATTGTTACGCTCCTGCTGGAACAAAAGACCATGAAGAAATGATCAAAGAATCTGATGCAATGATGTATGCCAATAAAGCAGCATATTATTCTAAATTAGGAAATAATAGACGTAACTCTAAATAATCCCCTGTTTAAGACCAATTTTCCCAAACACTGCATTTCTGCGGTGTTTTTTTCTTTGTTTACTAGAATCCTTTTGTGTTTTTATAGAAATAAAAGACAACAAGATATGAGTTGTTATAAAATAAAAATACAAGTATGGTTGCATTAATAATTCTTCTTGTTTTAGGAATAATTATGTCGACTGTTTTTATCGTGAGTAAAGTTATTAATTACTCCCTTAAAACTATTGTTTTTAAAACCATTGCTTCCTTATTCTTTCTTGCTCTTGCAATTGTTGCCTTTGTTTTATCAGGAGAAGGATACTTTATCTTTAAATTATTCACCGTTTTAGGCTTATTCTTTGGTTTATTAGGTGATGTTTTCTTAGGTTTTAAATACATCACAACTAAAACTAAAAAGATTTGGATAATGCTTGGAATGTTTGCCTTTATGTTTGGTCATATTTTCTATTTGATTGGACTTCTTATAGGTTTTTATGTTCCAGGAAACCCATTATATCTTGTTTTAGCCTTCGCTTTACCAATCATAATTATTGCTGGATACATGTTTGTAGCAAAGAAAGCTGGAATTAATTTTGGACACGGAATGCTTCCATTTGCTTTCCTTTATATCTATTGCTTAACTTCAATGTTTTCTTCAGCTTTATCAATGACTATCTTACATAACTTCTCAATAGTTACTTTAGTAATGTTTTTTATTGGCGCGTTAAACTTTGTTTGTAGTGACTTTATGCTTACTGGTTCTTACTTTAAAGATGGCGAAAGATCTAAAGCGTATCGCGCAATATATTCCGTTTTCTATTATGTCGCGCAATTTTTAATTGCGTTTTCAATCTTTTTCTTAGTCTAAATTATAAAGATAAATAACTTAGTCATAGCAAGGGCGATGGTAATTACTGGAATAGAAATTATCGCGCCATATTTTATAAAGTCCACAAAAGTGAAACGAACATTATTTTCATTAATTAATCCAGAGAACATAATTCCTGCTAAAGCGCCAATTGGAGTTAAAAATGCTCCGATATTACTACCAATAATTGAGGCATATATCGCTTCTAAATAAGCTTCACCAGTTAAAGATGAAGCAATATTTGTGAATAAAATACTCATTGGAATATTGTTAATTAAATTACTAGCAATCAATGAAGTATAACCATAAACCCAAATAGTGTTAGTGTTTCCTAAAAGTTCCGCTATCTTAGCGCTTATCCCTTGAGTGTTTATCGCTACAACAATAACAAACATCGATAAGAAGAAAGGAATTAATTGATAAGGTAATCTTTTCCCTGTTTCAATTAGATAATCAAAATTAGACTTATTAAATAGAGAATAAATAAGCATGAATATCAATAAAATAACCGCACAGATTAAGGCAATTAACCACATTTCTAAATTGATATAACTTGAAATAATTAAAAAGACTAAGCAAATGAATAAAATGCCAACTCCAACAAAGACTTGGACTTTATTTTCTAGTGGTTCAACTTCCTCGTTACTAATTAAAGGTTCTCTAAGTTTTTTAAGGAAGATTAAAAGTAATAATCCAAGTTCAAAAATACCAGAAATAATAGTAGGAACTGCCATTATTTTGAAATATGAAATAAAATCTATCCCACTAGAAGTACCCAAATATATATTGGTTGGATTACCAATAATAAACATTAAGCTCCATGTATTAGCAGCGACAAATTCAGCAACTAGATATGGAATTGGATTAATCCTACTTCTTTTAGCGAAGAAACAAATAAATGGAGTTAGGGTTAAGATAACAACATCATTTGAAGTAAAGACAGTTAAAACCGAAGTTAGTAGATAGAACGATAAAAACAATAATATCTGGTTATTCTTTGCATACTTACTAGCGACATTCGCAAGATAATGAAATAAACCAAGTTCATCTAGTATGACAGAAATTGTCGTCATTGAGAAAAATAACACTAGGATCTTAATTGGATTTATTGAATCATTACTAAATAATTGTTTAACTACTTCATCAATTGGAGCGAAAGAAAACGCTAATAGGATAATCGCACCAAGTAGAGCAATAATCCAATAAGTATCAAGCTTAATTCTTCCAATTTTAATATGGGGGAATAAGAGGATTGATAAGATAACTAGGACAAATGTAATAGATGAAATAATAACAACTGGTATCATAGCCAAATGAAGATTATCTACCTTTTAACGGAAAAAGACAATTAGTCTTTTAATTCTTTCTATGGTTTTTAACCCCCTAATTATCTATAATTAAATTACAACGTTTTAGACATGGGAAAAAATAAAGTCGTATTTGCCTACACTGAAGAATCGCCACGAAGCGAATATTTAATCAACATTCTTAAAGATGAATTTGATTTACTCATTGCTTCTTCTTGTGAAGAGATTACTGATATTCTTCATAAATCATATGACTCTTTAGAGGCCCTTATTATTGATCATCCAAGTGATAAAGATGATATCGGTCGCTTATTTGATTATGTTTCTAAAAGAAATAGCTTTATGTTTACTCTTCCAATCATCATCTTAACTGAATTTTCAATGATGGAAGAAGATGATAAATTTTTATCAGATTTAGTAGTTGGAATGATTGTTAAAGGTGAAACTAAACGCACTGTTTTACAAAGAATAAGAAACACAATTAAATATTCCAATTCCGCTAGCTTTGATGACTTTTCCTATGCGCTTACTCATCTTCCATCTTTAATTTATCTTAAAGATAAAAGAGGAAGATATGCTTTTTGTTCTCAAAGATGGCACCATTTAAGAAAACCTAATGAATCTGTTAGAGGTCTTACTGATTTTGATATTCGTAAGAGTAAAGAAAACGCTAGAATCGCTCAAGAAAATGACCGTAAAGTCCTTGAAAGTGGCAAAGGCACAACTTACATAATCAAAGAAGAAGATGATGAAGGCTTAGAATATCTTCAAGTCATTAAAGAACCAATTAAAGACGAGAACAATAATGTCACTGGTATTATCGCTATTATCAATAACGTTACCGATAGTGAACTTTTAAGACAAGAGCTTAGAAAGAAATCAATTACAGACCAATTAACTGGAGTCTTTAACCGTGTTTATTTCGAAGAAATAGTTTCTGGATTAAAAGATAATATTGAATACCCATTAACTTTTATTTCCGCTGACTGTGATGGACTTAAAAAGATTAACGATAAATACGGCCACGCCGCTGGTGATAAATATATTTGTTTTGCTCGCGACGCAATGAACGACATTTTACCAGAAAACTCTATTTTATTTAGAATGGGTGGGGATGAATTCATCGCTCTTGTTCCTAACTTAACTAATTATGCGGCGAAAAAACTCGTTAAAGAAATATCGAAAAACGCACGTAAATATAAAACACCGAATTTCGCTCTTAAATTATCAGTAGGTAGTTACACGATTACGAATGATCATGTCTCTATTGAAGCTGCAGTTAATCTAAGTGATAAATCGATGTATAAGATGAAAAGAAATAATAAATAACTTTATGTTATTGCTTATATATTTAGGAGGCATAACCAATGAAAACTAACTATTATGTTTTACGTTTGTTAGCGTTATCTTCCATCCTTTTTTCAGCTGGTTGCAATAATCAAAATGAACCAACCGATGAAGATGTTAACGTTGAAGAAATAACCCTAAACGAAAAGAGTCTATCTTTATTTAAAGGTGACACAGTTACATTAAGTGCGACAGTGAAGCCACTAAACGCTACAAATAGAGAAGTAACTTGGGAATCTAAAGATACTTCCATAGCGACAGTGGATAAGGGTTATGTTACTGCTATTAAAGAAGGCTCTACTTCAATAGAAGTAAGAAGCGTAAGTAATAAAGAAGTATTTGCGGTTTGTACAGTTGATGTACTTTCCAAAGGAACGGAAGATGATGCAAGCGTTACTTTTAAAAGTAAAACGATGCCGACATTCCGTTATTCAACAAGTCAAACTGGAGATACAAATGTCTTTTTCCGCGAAGATAAATTAACTCAACTTCCATATATTTCCTTAAAGACTTTCTATTCCTTACTTATCGGTAAAAATCTCACTATTACTAAACTTGAAACTGATAAATATAAAGTTACTTCTCCTAATGGAGAAGAAGCCTTAATCAACACTAAAGATAATACTTTGGAGTGTGCTGATTTAGAAAACTTTATTTCCTCATCAATCTTTAGACAAGATAACATTACTAACGTTTATTTTGATGGAGCGCCATTTGTCCGTGTTAATAAAGTAGAAAAAGATAGAACTCCTCATAAAACAATTATCGATTTTGAAAAATACGGAATTAATGTATTTGGTAGAGAAGATGATATTATTCTTCCATTAGTTACTGCTTCTAACCTTTTTGAAGGCCCAACAATGATTACTTGTTTCTATAATAAAGATGAGATTATTTTTATCGATCCAAATGATCCACTTTGTGATACAAGAACTTTTACAACTAGAGAATATTACGAAAAAGTAAATATGTTCTTTAATAATGGAAAAAGAACCATAGATGAAGCTAAATTCTCCTATGGAGAACTATGCTTCTATCTTGATACGTTCTATGGTTTACCAGGAAGAGAATATATTCATGAAGCTTACGCTAAAAACAAAGATATTGATAAGGTTTTAAAAGAGCTTAATGATATAACAAGAAAAGCTCGACAATTATTATTATCTACGAATGAAGCAGAATATCTTGCTGGTCATCTTATGCTTAATGATTTCTTCTCAGACGCTGGACATTCAGTTACCGGATATGGTGCTAATAGTCTTTCTAATTTAAATGATTCCTTGCATAGAAGTGTTCTACAAGTTTTGGATGATATTCCTTATCGAGCAGGAGAAACTGCAGCAAAAAGAAACTCTGATTATGATTACATAATGGCATTATCTGAAGCTACAAGAAATAGAGGAAATAATAATCTTGGCACAGTTGTCAGTGGTAACACTTTAATCTTCAGATTTGATTCATTTGATTTCAATATTCATGAGTGGAGAGAATATTATAAAAACCCAGGCTTAGAAAGACTTCCAAGTGACACGGTTGGATCTTTTAGAAAAGCTCTCGATAAATATAAAGAAAATCCAAATATTAAGAATGTTGTCGTTGATATCACCACCAACGGTGGTGGATATGGTGATGTCGTTAGTGCTTATATGGGATTAATGGCTGGAAAATCTTATCTCCACTTCCGTGATATGATTGGCGATTATATTTGTTCAGTCACATATGATTTTGATGCTAACTTTGATGGCAAGTTTGACGAACAAGATAAAGAAGTAAAATACCCATTTAACTTTGCTATTTTAACTAGTGCTTATTCTTTCTCTTGTGGAAATATTTTACCAACTCAAGCAAAAGACAATGGGATTATGGTTATTGGCGATAATTCTGGTGGTGGTTGCTGTGCGGTTTTAGACGCGATTACTGCTGAAGGATTATATGTTAGATTATCATCTCCAATTCACTTCTTAAGCCAAGATAATAAAGAGGTTGAATTTGGTGTTGAAGTTGATAAATCTTTGGTCACAAAAATTGATGATAGTCACTATGATTTCTCTAAGTTATATAATTATCAATATATCGATCAAGAAGTTACGAATTTCTACGCGAATAAATAACTTTTTAAACAAAGTTTAATTTTTGTATCTATTTCGTGTAATACATCACTAAAGATATTATCGCAAAAGGGATACAAGTAGCTGATAAAACTATCACTCTTATCATGTGTGAAAAATAGAATTTTTGTGTGTCTTATCTTTATTTAAACCTATAACAATAAAGAATCCCCAGCCGATAGTAGAGAATAATCTCACTAAAAAGATTAAAACTGGTGAAAAGAAAGAAACAATTAAAACACTAAAAGCAATACAGGTAAGAACGAAAAAGAATCTTGTCCAACCTTTAAATGCTTTTCCACTTTTTGTTTTCATAGTATCTAAACTCATTATAAAAAATATTTAAAAAATGTTTTTCAATTTCGTTCCTTATATACACGCGCGTTTCTCTTTAGAATATAAATAAAAATAAGATATTTTCATTAAAATAAAATTTTTTCAGCAAAGTTAATCCTTTGGATTAAAAGATAAAAATATATAAAAAAATAAAAAAATTTCAAAAAAAGTGTTGACACATGTTTTTGTTTTTAATATACTTATTGTCACTTAGCCGATAAAGCTGAGTGAGAATTAAGTAAAGATATTTACTTAATAACCTCAAAACTAGGCCTAACACCGACGCGGGAAACGAAGTTGACACAGCGTCCTCCTAGAAGTCAAAAACTCTTCTAGACTAACGGTGCTCTAAAAGCCTAGAAGCCTCTAATCTTCGGATCTAGAGGCAAGGTCATTCCTCCCTCCTAGAGTGGTTTCTGATTTAGAACTTAACAGTGTAATCCCACCGCCTGACACGAACGAAGAGGAATACGGTGAAACTCCGTTGGATCAAGACTAATTATCTTGGTAAAGCCATCCAGGCTAAAGTCAACTCAAAACCTGGAATAAACGAGTCACTAAGCGTGTAGACTCGTACAAAAGGGCATCTATAAGTTCAGCCAGTCCTAACCGACAGTCAGCCTATTATGACGACGTTGATAGTAAGGCTCCTAGGATTAAACTTCCTAGCTAATGACTGCAGACGGCTTACCAGCTCTAGCTTGCTAACTGGTTAAACGGCATCGCCTCCCTCCTAGAATGGTCGCTGAGTTAGATCTTAACAGCGTAACAACCATCGCCGGACACGATCGAAGAGGTAAAACAAAAGCTTCTGGTTAATCCCTTAAGCTAAACCCTAATCCACATTACTCAACCTAACGTGTGGAGATATAAAGAGAGCTCCAAAGGCATCCTCTTTAGAAGAAACGGGTTAATAAGATTAAGACTAGATCAGTCGACTAGTTCCCTTAAATTGATGATGGGAATCTCTGAGACTTAAACCTGACTCAGTCAATAGTCGCCCTAGCAAAGCGTTATCTCCATTGATAACGATCGGTACGTTCCTCAATGATGCTTGCATCACTGGTCTCCGCGTTAGAGTTTGACGGAGTAAATCCAGCACCGGACATGACGAAGAGGAAAAGAGCCTCAAAGCTAATAACTTGAGGAAGCTGGCCACCGGCGTGCTAATCAATTCAAAACACGTTGCCAACAAGAAGCACCTCCAGCCAAAAGGAACTCAACTTGGGTATTGTGGTTAGGGCTTGTCCCTTACCACGATGTCACGGTTGTTGTGGTCTCGTGAGAGCCACTTTTTTGTTTCTTGGACTAGATTAATCATCTGGCCCTTTTCTTTTTCTAACTAAAAAGCATAGGAACTAACTCCTTTAGGAATATTTTTCCCAAAAGTGTCAGTTCCTATATAGTTATCTTAAATTCATAAAACATTTACTTAATATAATTAATTGTTAATAATGATTAATATGACAAAACACTTTATTACACTACTTAGCGTTATTACATTACTTCTCGGTTCTTGCAACAATCCAAGTGAACCAGGTTCAAAAGAGATTGAAATATTCGCTTTTAATGACTTCCATGGCGCAATAATGGAAGATTATCATCAAACAGGCGCTTTAAAGTTTTTCTCTTATTTAAAAAGGGAACAGCAGAGAGAAAATGTTTTAACTCTTGATCAAGGCGATACCTGGCAAGGTTCAATATATTCAAATTTTAATCATGGGGAACTTCTTAATGATTTAATGTGCGAAGCAAAAATAAGCGCTAGAACTGTCGGAAATCATGATTTTGACTGGGGAATAGGTTATGTGAAAGCTAATACTGCTAGAACATATAATGGATACAAAATTCCTACCTTAGCCGCCAATGTATACGATTATAATTTTGAAACCAAAACTATAGGTAATATTCAACAATATGATATTGGAGCTCCAACACATACTTATTCACTCGCAAATGGCTTAAAAGTTGGTATTGTTGGAGTTATTGGTGAAAAACAAATCACTTCAATTACATCCTCATATGTCCAAGATATTGCCTTTAAAGATCATATTAGTGTTATAAAAGAAGAAGCAACAAAACTTAGACAAGGAGGCTGTGATGTTGTTATCGCCGCAGCCCATGCCGATCAAGATGATTTAAAAGGAAATAATTTGAAAAATTATGTTGATCTAGTTTTATGTGGCCACTCCCATCAACAAGAATCGTTTAAAGAAGGCGATTTATATTATTATCAGGCATATGCTTATGGCGGTAGCCTTAATCATATCTATTTAAACTATAACAACGGCAAAGTAACCGTTAATACAAAGAAGACCGTGCAAATGAGCTCAGATAATATTAGCGCGGCTTTAAATGGCTATATTGATGAAGAAATTGATAAGATTATCAAGCGTTATAACGAAGAATGTGATGAATACGCAAATGTCACTATGGCAAAGCAAACTCAAGGCTATTTCGATTCTAATATGGAACTACCTAACTTAATGTGTAGGGCAATTTATGATGAAGCTAAAGCTAATGGCTACGATATTAACTTCTCATTTACTAATGAAGCTAGAACGGACTTATTAAAAAACAATTGGAAATATAGCGATATTTATGAAGCTTTCCCATTTGATAATGATATCTATTTAGTGGAAATCACTGGTAAAGAGATTCGTGATGAAGTTTGTAACTGGAATAACGTTTATGTCCCTGATAATGGAAATAGAACCTTTAATCTAAATGATAAGTATTTAGTCGCAATTATCGATTTCTTAGTATTCCATACAAATAAGAATAGAAATTATGACTTTTTCCCTGATAATAATGGGGCTTATGTAGGAAAATTAAATAAGAACTACCGTGAAATATTAAGGGACTGGCTAATTAGTAATAAATATCCAGAAGAAGGCATTTTAAAAGCGGAAGATTTCGATAGTAATGTTTATAACCACCAAAAAGAATTTAATTTTATAAATGAATAAAGGAGACACATATGCGCGTATTAATTATTAATGGTTCACCAAGAACAAAAGGAAACTCATCAAAACTAGTTGAAGAAATGACTAAAATTTTCGAAAAAGAAAATGTTGAAGTTGATTCTTATCAGATTGGTTCAAAAGCTATTCGTGGTTGCATGGCATGTGGTTACTGCTACGAGCATAATGAGTGCGTTTTTAAAGATGATGTTAATGATTTAGCAAAACGCTTTGAAGCAGCGGATGGTTTAGTTATTCTTTCTCCAGTTTATTATGGCTCTGCAAACGGATCTATTATCTCTTTATTAGACCGCTTATTCTATAGTTCTCATTTTGAAAAACGTTTCAAAGTGGGGGCAGCTTTTGCTATTGCTAGACGCGCTGGAACAACTGCTACCTTTGATGAATTAAATAAATACTTCACTATTAACCAAATGCCAATCGCTTCAGGAAGATACTGGAATAATGGCTTTGGACGCGCTGAAGGACAAGTCGAACAAGACCTTGAAGGAACACAAAACGCCCGAGTTGTAGCGAGAAATATGGTGTTTTTAATGAAAGCTATTAAAGACGCAAAAGAAAAATATGGGTTACCAGAAAAAGAAGAAGTAACCTATACTCACTTTATCAAATAATTAATTAATAATTTCACCATTGAAGCAAACGACATCCTTGCCGGATGATTTTGCTTTATATAAATAAGAATCAACAGCTTTCATTTCTTCATCGAAATCGAATTTGCTGATGCTTCTAAGTAATAAACCACCTACCGAAATAGTAACCATTCTTTTTGGTGCACCTTGTGGGGCCTCAATTTCTAAAATAGAAACAGAATTTTTAACACTATTTAATAATTTTGGTGCGTCTTCAGGATTTCTTAGTTCAAAGAATAATAAGAATTCTTCTCCACCATAACGGAAGAAATCTAAAGATGGCGATGGGAATTCGTGTCTAATTGCATCACAAATAGATCTTAAACAATAGTCTCCACCTAAATGGGAGAATTGGTCATTATATTTTTTAAAGTCATCAATATCAAAGATAACGATAAGTAAGTTAATATTATCTCTAGTTTCCCAACGAGTTTTATTTTCAGTAATAAATTCATTTAAAGCGTGTCTATTTTTACATCTAGTTAAGTAATCATAATACGCTCTATTATGGAGACGCTCATTTTCTAATTCTTGAGTGTATCTTTGTGATTCGGCATAGAATAAAAGTGAATAGAATAAATATCCAGTAAATGGGAATAATGCCGCAATTAATATATAGTAATGAACTGCAGACATTTTGTATAAAGAAGCACCTAAAATCGTGACAGTGATAATTCCAGCTGATGTGGTGAAGTCAGCTATTATAGCATCTGCCCAGTGCATAGGTTGAATTAAAATAAGGACAGTTACAAAAATAATTGAAGCGGATAATGTTTCACTTTCTTTAGTAAAGCCCATTTGCGCATCTGCAAAAGTACATAAAAGCATGTATATAGCGCCAGAAGCAAACAATAAATCTTCGCCAATTCTTATTAACACTTTTGAAGCCTTATCAGATTTAACTATTCTAGATAAGATAATCAATATAATCGTGGATAAACAACCAACTTGAAGAACAATTGGGGCAATAAAGCCAGGAACGCCATATGTTTCAGCATAGTGTCCATTCGTGGAAACTTGCATGAAAATAAATAAAGTAAAAATAATCAAAAATAGAACAATAGCAATAATTAAATTAACAAAGGAAAAAGACTTGGTTAAATTATCCTTAATGTTTTTTACATCTTTCTTGCTAAAGTGATGAGTTCTCACTAAGCGAGTGGGGAATAAGAAAATAAGGTTGTCTATGATTCTCTCTTTATTCTTTTTTACCGCCATAAATTTGCCCAAATAAATGATTAATAGTGATTATAGACTTTATTTTATAAAAGAAACAACCCAAAAATCACATAATTCAATTATTGTTGCATTATTTTCAGTTTTTAACGAAAAATCAGCATCTTTTCGCAATAAAATCGTTTAAAATGATTTTAACTTAATAGAATTCTTTAATAAAATTTTATTGTTAACTTATGAAAAATTTCCGTGATATCGCTTATCAAAACGTTAAGAAGAACAAAATATTTAGAGGCGAATCTTTATATCACCTATCTTTAAAAGACCAAAAATTATTTAAAGAAAAATATAACATTAAAGTAGTTGTGGATCTCCGCACTAACCAAGAGCATAACGATAAGAAAAATAAAGTAATTAAAGGCATTAAATATATTCATCTCCCACTTATCACCATGGAAGAGATGGGAGCGAGTAGTGAAAAAGAAGGTAAAAGAAACGTAATTAAAAATCATAAGTTACCTGATATTTTTGATTATTACCGTAGACTAGTAAGCCCAAAAAGAAGGGACTCCTGGAGTGAAATTTTTAAATTATTACTTGAAAATGATGATGGTGCCATCTACTTTCATTGCACAGTGGGTAAAGATAGAACCGGAATTGTTTCCGCGATAATTCTTACTTTATTAGGTATAGATAAGGAAACAATATACAAAGATTATTTAATAACTAACGAACACCCTATTATACCGTTCTCATATAAAGTGTTTGCCCTTTCATTAGATAAAGACTTTAGAAAAGAATTCTGGGAATACTTTAAAGCAAAGAAAGAATATCTTGATGCCGCGTTTATTGAAATTGATAAAGTATATGGCTCAATTGATAATTTCTTCATTGAATGTTGTTCATTGGATAACGATAAAATTAGCAAAATTAAAGAAAAATACCTAGATTAACAAATAAATACTTAAATATTCTATACAACTTAATTACATAGTAATTACTTTCGATAGATTTACTAAGTGTTCTTTTCAATATTCGATTTTTACGAATTTATTTGTGTACCTATGTATTTCTATGTATAATAATGTTGAAAGGAGGACAGATATGATTAAATGGATCAATGTTAAAGCAAAGAATGGTATCGCTACTTTATATTCAAATAACATCACATTAAATACTACTGCCATGTACCCATTCGACTTAGCGTATAAAGTTCAAGTTGGTATTGATGATAATAACGATATTGTCATTCAACCTTTATCAGAAGCTATTGTCGAAAGCGGTGATTTAGATGAAAGTTGCTTACTTAAATTAGAAAGGCACAAAAGCTTTGCTCGAATCTCATCCGTTTCCTTAATGAAACAACTTAGTGAAGAACTTGGAATTGAATTAAGTAAAAACCCAGTTCAATTCGAAACATCTTGGGATAGTGTGGAAAATATTCTCACTATTCATGTAAAGGGAGCCAAGAAATAAGATAGGCCCCTAAACCTTAGAAATAATCTTAGACACATAATCTTAAAGTAAAGGAGGAAAGAAAAATGATCTATGTTATTATTCCAGTCTCTGTAGTAGCAGTAATTCTATTAATTACCTTATTAGCATGCTCTTACACTAAAGCAGGACCAGACGAAGCAATCATGATCTCAGGTCTTGGTAAGAGAAGAATCCTTAGAGGACAAGCCGGATGGAGAATCCCATTCTTACAAAGAAAAGACCGTCTTTCCTTAAAGGTGTTCCAAGTTGATATTAAAACCCGTGAACCAATTCCAACCCATGAATTCATCAATATCAATGTTGATGGGGTGGCAAACTTAAAGATTTCTAGCGATCCAGTATTACTTGAAAGAGCGTTTGAAGCGACATTAGGTATGAAAGAAGAAGACCTAATTGATCAAGTTAAACAAGTTCTTGAAGGCAATATGAGAGAAATCGTTGGTACTGTCGGAATTCGTGAACTCGTTCAAGACCGTAAAGGTGTTGCCACTAAAGTTCAAGAAAACGTTATTCCAGATATGTCCAAACTCGGAATTGAACTCGTAAACTTCAATATCCAAAACTTCTCAGATCGTAATAATGTTATTGAAAACCTCGGTATCGATAACATCTCCCAAATCTCTAAAGAAGCTGCGATTGCTAAAGCAAACGCTGAAAGAGATGTCTCTATTGCAAGAGCAAAAGCCGCTCAAGACGCTAACGAAGCAGAAGTTAACTCTAAAACTGTTATCGTTCAAAAGAATACTGAATATGCTTTAAAAGAAGCAGAACTCAAGATTCAAACCGATACCGCTAAAGCAGATGCTGATGCAGCTTATCAAATTCAATCTCAAAAAAGACAAGAAGAGATCAATGTTGCTACAACTAATGCTGAAATCTCTAAGAGAGAAAGAGAAGTTGAACTCGGTAATAAAGAAGTTGAATTAGCAGAAAAGAAATTATCTGCTTCTATCAATAAGAAAGCCGATGCTGAGAAATATGCAGCCGAAAAAGCCGCAGAAGCCGAATATTTTAAGAGAAAAACAGTGGCAGAAGCCGAATTA
>CAMOYS010000013.1 GCA_946630435.1 uncultured Caryophanales bacterium
GTAGAATGACGAGAAGCAATTTTACCAGTTGGAGTAATAAACTTCTTTAATAATTCGACATCTTTATAATCGATGTAAGCAACTTTATTTTTGGTAAAATAGCAAACTTTTTTATGTTGTCTAATTTTTTTGTAAGCCATAATCTTCCTTTCTAGAATGGAAGGTCATCATCTGTAACATCAATTGAATCTAAATTGTTACCTTCAACTGGTGCAGGAGCTTCATCTTCGAAGAACTCTTCGTTAGGAATAGATCTAACTTCTTTTGGTTCTAAGAATTGAACTGAATCTGCAATAACTTCAATGACCGATCCTTTTGTATTGTCTTTTCTAATGAATGAGCGTTGACGGATTCTACCATCAACTGCGACGAGTGAGCCTTTGTGACAGAATTTTGCCACATTATCAGCTTGTTGATTCCAAACAGTAACTCCAATGAATGTAGTAACTTTGTTACCTTCAGCATCTTTTACTCTATCATCAACAGCGAGAGTAAAACTTGCAACAGGAGTATCTGAGTTTGTTCTTCTTAGTTCTGGATCACGTGTTAAGCGTCCTACTAAAACGATACGATTAACCATAACAATTAATCCTCCTTTAAACTATTTGTCTTTATCAACAGTGATTAAGTGACGTACAACGTTTGGATTAATCTTGCCTAAACGTCTGAATTCGCTTAAAGCTTCATTATCAGTGGTAACTTTAATGACGACATAGTAGCCTTTGAGCATATCGTTAATTGGATATGCAAATTCTCTAAGTCCCCATTCGTTAACGTTAGTGACTTCACCACCGTTAGCGGTTAAGATACCATGAAGCTTTTCGATTTCTGCCTTGCGAGCTTCTTCATCAAGATCAGCTTTCAAGATATACATAATTTCGTACTTTTTCATGTTAGCACCTCCCTTTGGTCTT
The DNA here is from genome assembly GCA_946630435.1 of uncultured Caryophanales bacterium. Taxonomy (GTDB): domain Bacteria; phylum Bacillota_I; class Bacilli_A; order RFN20; family CAG-826; genus Fiminaster. Next base: position 915 of record CAMOYS010000013.1, read on the forward strand.
CTGGCTAATTTTTGCGATTAGCAGAGAAATGTTGCGATATTTCGCGCATATATTATAAAGATGGTTAAAAATAATAACAAGTATTTTATATACGTACACGAAAAGAAAGACTTAACACTGCTGAAATTGGCCTACAAATCATTTTTCTCCTTTCACTATATAATAGGAGCGTCAGGGATAAAAACGAGCAAAAATTTGGGAAAAAAAGTCCCAAACACGGGACTTCTTATAGGTTTTTTATGAAATTTTATTTGTTAGAATCTTTCATACATGGGAATAAAATGACTTCACGGATAGATGATTGATTAGTCATTAACATAACTAAACGATCGATACCAATTCCGATACCACCAGTTGGAGGCATACCGTATTCAAGAGCATCTAAGAAGTCATCATCCATTTCAGAAGCTTCTTCATCGCCAAGCTTTTTAGCTTCAAGTTGCTTAATAAATCTTTCTTTTTGATCGATTGGATCATTGAGTTCACTATAAGCATTGCCATATTCCATACCATCAATGAATAATTCAAAACGGTCTGTAAACATTGGATTATCTTTTTCTTTCTTAGTAAGAGGTGAAACTTCGATTGGATAAGAATGAACAAATGTTGGTTCTCTTAAGAAATCATCACATTTTTGATCAAAGAAGGCATTAATAATATGGCCAGTAGTGTTCATATGTTTTTCTAAAACAACTTCATGTTCTTTAGCTAATTTAACAGCTTCTTCATATGAATAGTTTTTAGAGAAATCAACACCAGTAGCTTCTTTAACAACTTCAATCATAGTTTTCCAACGGAAAGGTTTACCTAAATCAAGAGTTCCATCTTTATAAGGAATTGTTGTAGTTCCATGAACTTTCATAGCAATTTCTCTAAAGAGATTTTCTGCTAAATGGCGCATATCTTGTAAATCACCATAGGCTTGATATAACTCGACAGTTGTGAATTCAGGATTGTGTTTTGTATCCATTCCTTCGTTTCTAAATAAACGGCCAATTTCATATACTTTTTCAAGCCCACCAACAATTAATTTCTTCAAAGAAATCTCGGTAGCGATTCTTAAGTAGAAATCTTTATTTAAAGCATTGTGGTGAGTAATAAATGGTTTAGCAGCAGCACCACCAAGGATTGGAGATAAAACAGAGGTTTCAACTTCAACAAATCCTAAGGAATCAAAATAATTTTGCATCGCGCGAATTACTTTTGGTCTTGCTAATGCAATACGACGAGAATCGTCGTTCATAATTAAATCAACATAACGATGACGATATCTTTCTTCAACATCAGTTAAACCATGGAATTTTTCTGGAAGAGGTCTTAATGATTTGGTTAAATGTGTATATTTTTCACATCTAATAGTCATTTCACCGGTTCTTGTTCTCATAACACGGCCGTAAACTCCAACGATATCTCCGATATCAGCAAGCTTAAATAAGTTATAGGCTTCTTCTCCTACAACATCGATACCAACGTATACTTGCATATTGCCAGTAACATCTTTGATATTCATGAATGAGGCTTTGCCCATTCTACGTAAAGACATAATACGTCCCGCTAAAGTGACATATACATGATTTGCTTCTAATTCTTCATTAGATAAAGCATCACATTTTTCATGAACTGTAGCAGCAGTATCTGTTCTTTCAAATTTTTGTCCATATGGATCAACGCCCATTTCTACATAACGGGCTAATTTATTTCTTCTAGCAAGTTCTTGATCTGTTAATTTTTCTTCCATTTTGTTTTGACCTCCGCGTTATTATAACACTTAACATTTTATTGTTCTATAGCATATCCGAATTCATTAAGAATTCTAATGAGACTATCATATGAGAATAAATTCTGGCATAAAGTGTTTTTAAGTTTTTTAGTTCCTGGGTAATTATTAAAGAATTTAGGAGCAATTCCTCTAAGAATCATCATTGCTCTTCTTTCACCTTTTTCCTCAATTAGCATCTTGGTGAAATCTAAAAGATTTCGAACGTTTTCTTCTAAGCTAATATCATTAAGTCTTTCGCCTGTTTTATAATATGTATCTATTTGTTTGATAAGCCAAGGATTTCCAACTCCGCCTCTTGCCACCATAACCGCATCAGCTTTAGTGATATTTAATGCATTGATCGCGTCATCAAGAGTAAAAATATCTCCACTAACGATTAACGGAACCTTCATTTCATCTCTTAAATTCTTAAGTAAATCATATCTAGCTTTACCAGCATACATTTGATCTCTTGTTCTAGCGTGAATCCCAATTGCTGCAACTCCAGCGTTTTCTAAAGCCTTAATATTCTCTTTAAAATTGATTGAATCTTCACTATATCCAAGTCTAATTTTTGCAGTAACCGGTTTAGTTGTAGCAGACACTACTTTTTTCATAAAAGACTCAAGTTCTTGTGGGTTTTTTAATAAATATGAGCCTGCTCCACTATTAACGACTTTATTAACTGGGCAACCTAAATTTATATCAATAATATCGAAGTTTGGGTTTTCTTTTTCCACTATCTTAATAGCCTCAACTATTTGATCAGCATTGCCACCAAAAAGCTGAATTGCAACAGGTCTTTCAATATCGCTAGTAACAATATAATCTTTGGTTCTTTGGTTATCGTAAATTAACCCACAATCACTAACCATTTCAGTAACGGTTAAAGAAACACCAAAAGGTTTCATGTAATTGCGGTAGGCTAAAGATGTAACTCCTGCCATAGGAGCTAAAACAACTTTGCCTTCAATATTAACGTTACCAATTTTAAACATATATTAGGAAATGAAAAGGGAGGAAACCTCCCTAATCTTATTCTTTTGTTTCTTCTTTAGAAGAAGTTTCTTCAACTTTTACTTCAGAATCAGAAGGTTTCGTTTCATCCTTGGAAGGTTTATCTTCTTTAGAATCACCTTTAGGCATTTCTCTATGTTCGAGAAGATAGAGAATTTGTTCTTCGGTAATTGTTTCTTCTTCAAGAAGAGTCTCTGCAATTAAGATAACATCATCTTTTCTTTCTGTAATAATCTTAACAGCTTGTTGATGAGCATCTTCAATAATCTTACGAGTCTCTTTATCGATTTCATCCGCAACAGCCGCAGAGAAATTCTTTTGAGTATTTGTGTAGTCACGGCCAAGGAAGACTGAACCAGTATTAGATTCATATTGGATTGGTCCTAATGAAGACATACCATATTCCGTAACCATTGCACGGGCAATTCTTGTTGCGCGTTCAATATCATTTGAAGCGCCTGTTGTAACGTCTTGGAAGAAGATTTCCTCAGAGGATCTACCACCTAAAAGCCCGCAGATCTCGGCTAAAAGTTCAGATTTGGTGTAATTAACCTTATCTTTATCAGGTGTCATCATGACATAGCCAAGAGCGTTACCACGTGGAATAATAGTAATCTTTCTAACAGTGTCAGCGTTTTCTAAAGCGATACCAATAATCGCGTGGCCAGCTTCATGATAAGCAATTTGTCTTTTATCTTTTTCACTAAAGGCTTTATTGGATTTAGCTGGACCAGAGATTCTTCTATCAATAGCTTCATCAATATCACGAGTAGTAATAATTTTACGGTTATCTCTAACTGCTAAAATAGCAGATTCGTTAAGGATATTTTCAATATCTGCACCAGAGAAACCAACAGTACGTTTTGCAAGAACAGCAAAGTCAACTGATGGATCAAATGTTTTACCTCTAGCGTGAACTTTGAAGATGGCTTCACGTCCAATCTTATCAGGAAGTGAAACGGTTATTGTTCTATCGAAACGACCCGCACGTAGTAAGGCTGGGTCTAAGACGTCTTCTCTATTTGTAGCAGCGATAACAATGATACCAGCGTTATCTTCGAAGCCATCCATTTCAACGAGTAATTGGTTAAGGGTTTGTTCACGTTCATCGTTACCACCACCTAAGCCAGCACCTCTTTGTCTACCAACAGCATCGATTTCATCGATGAAGATTAAACATGGAGCGGTTTGTTTAGCTTTTCTAAACATATCTCTAACACGTCCTGCACCAACACCAACGAACATTTCAACGAAGTCAGAACCGGAAATGCTATAGAATGGAACACCGGCTTCACCTGCTACAGCTTTAGCTAATAAAGTTTTACCTGTACCTGGATGACCAACAAGGAGAATACCTTTTGGAAGTTTAGCGCCAGCTTCGGTAAATCTTTTTGGATTCTTTAAGTATTCAACGATTTCAACCATTTCCGCTTTTTCTTCATCGCAACCAGCAACATCGTCAAAACGGACTTTAGAAGCATCAACACGACGAGCTCTACTTCTATTGAAATCAAGGGCTCTGTTGTTATCTCTTCCTACGGAAGCGGATAATCTAGAGAATAAGAAATAAGCAATTAAAATAGTAACTGCAGTAATAATAATGGTTGGTCCCCATGTATCCCAGAAGTTAGTTTGGAATGCATAGTGAACGGCAAAATAGGTTTGATTTGCTTTAGCAAGATCTGGGTGAGCAGTTTTAAAATCTGCAACTTTCTTTTCAAAGATTGTTCTATATGCTTGGTGGTCAGTTCCATCAGCATTTTTAAAGTCGTGTTCATAAACATATGTATCGATAGTAACTGTATATTTAATTTCACTGTTATTTTCTTCTTTACGAGCAATACCAGTAATTTCAGTAACCACTTCTTTGTTATAAACATCAGCGATTCTAATTGAATATTCACTTAACTTTTGATCTAAAACATCGTATGACCAGACGGCAGGCTTATTGAAGGTATTATTTATAAATAAAGCAAAGAATAAACCCATAACCGCAGCGATTATGACATATGGAAAAATGATAGAAATTATATTACGACGTGGTTTTTGTTCATTCATACAAATATCTCCTTCAAAGCAAAGTTGTAGTTAATTATATAAATTAATATTTCAAATTCATAGCGAAACGCATTACGAAATGAATATTAAAGTTTGATAACAAATTTAGATTTATGATTATCGACAAAGTTTTTACGATATCTTGGAATATAAATAATGTTGCCTTTACGGTCTTGGATAATCGGCCAACTCTTTCTTAATCTCATTGGCATTTTCCAATCAATAAATAATCTATTAACGGAAACGATATTGCTTCCAACTTTATAAGCATCATCATCGTAAGCGTTACGAATAATAAGTGGATAAGATGATGGGAGGATATTTCTATCTTCCGCGCCCATAGAGAAGTCTAAATCAAATTCTTTACAGCTAAATGAACTTGGTTCAGGAATGACATATAGATAGTCATCTTCACCAACTTTGTTCGCCATGATTAAGATATCATATTCTTTAAGAATATAAAGTTCATCTGCTAACTTGAATGTTAAGTTTGGTTTTGGTGATAAGCAAAGCTTTCTAATTTCATCAATTTGACCTTGAGAAATATCAACATGGATACCAGTTGAATTAGCAAAGCGACGGATTACTTCTGCAAATTCGCGTTTCGATAAAGCGATAATTTCACGAATATCTAATTCATCTTGAATCTCAATTTTTTGATCAAGAGCTTCTTCAAATTCATCAAGTTCGTTATTGTCACGTTCAATATCTCTAAGATATCTTTCACGGTCCACCGCTGATAACTTCTCAATAATTTCGTGTCTAATTCTATTTCTTTCGTATTGATTAGTAAGGTTAGTTTTATCAACTGAATATGGAACAAGGTTTTCCTTATCATAATATTCAAGTTCATGTTTTGTGTAATGAAGAAGTGGACGAATAACAGTCATTCTTCTTACTTTACTAACTTCTTTCATTCCGTATTCTTTAACGACGGCGTTTCTTTGTTTTTGCATGATATAAGTTTCAATCATGTCATCTTGATGGTGAGCGACAAATAAACCTTTAGCGTTATATTTAACATACATTTGAGTAAAGAACATATAACGAACTTCTCTAGCCCATTCTTGGAAGTTACCTTCTTCTTTAATAGTTCTAGCGTCAAGCATTTCAAAAGGAACATTATGCTTATTACAATAGTTTCTTAAGTTATTTTCTTCATCGATAGAATCTTGTCCACGTTTATGATAGTTAATAAAACAACACACAAAGTGTGCTCCAGCCTTTTCAAGCATATCAAAAAGAGCCATAGAATCTGGACCAAATGAACACGCTAATAAGTATGTTGCATCTTTGTCGAAATCATAATTGAACATCATAATGGGTTACCGTCCTTCTTTTACAAAATATAAAAGTTTGTTACTTTATTTTTCACACTTTTTAATAAAGTGTCAACAACTAAAGAAAAGTTTGGGAATTTTTACTCGCTAGTCTCTTCATTTTTCTTTGGTTTTCGTCTCTTATAAAGAGTGTGAATTATATCGAGAATAGAAGAGAGATCTCTAATCCAATCTCCTTCTTTTTCGAGTCTAAGTTTTAGTTCTTTATGGTGATAAGACATCTTAATCTTACCGATATAAGGTTCTAATAATTCAAACATTTCTAAGCCGATTCCGTTTATATTAGAGAACTTTTTAGATAGGGCTACTTCAATAAAATCTGGATACTCTAAAACATCATCAAATTCTTCATTATCCATTAAGAGGTCCAGTCTTTTTCGTTCAAAGAGGAGTTTTACTTCCTCTGGTAAACGGCCATAAATATCTCTTATGTTCTTCTTAACTTCACCGAGTTCTTTGAAGTCTTTGCATTCATCAATTTGTTGATAAAGTTGAATCTTATCTTCTTTAGAGGCATATCCTTCTGGAATATACGCATCGATATTAAACATCTTAACTTTCTTAGGTGGTTCATGTTCTTTACCAGTCTTTTTCTCTTCAATAACCTCATTTAAAAGTTTGAGATAAAGATCTAAACCAACTGAATCAATAAACCCGGCTTGTTCAGGACCTAAAATATCTCCCGCACCTCGAATCATTAAATCTCTTTGAGCAATCTTAAAACCACTTCCAAGTTCTGCAAAATCTTGAATAGCTTTTAATCTTTTAATCGCAACATCACTTAAATTCTTCTGTTCTCTATAGAATAAGTAGGCATAGGCAATTCTACCACCTCGACCAACACGACCTTTAATTTGGTAAAGTTGAGCTAAGCCAAAGCGGTCAGCATCTTCAATAATAATTAAGTTAGCATTAGGAACATCAATTCCATTTTCAATAATCGAGGTTGCGACTAAAACATCTATATCCCCGTTATAGAATCTTGTCATTGTGTCATCAATCTCGTCTTTATCCATTTGTCCATGAACTACACCAACATTACAAGTAGGTATCGCTGAAGCAATTCGATCGGCTTTTTGGAAGATAGAATCGACGTAGTTATAAACGTAAAATACTTGACCTCTGCGGGATAATTCACGTTCTATAAGTTCTTTTGCAACCTCAAATCGATATGGTGTTACATAAGTTTGAATTGAATTACGAATTGATGGAGCGGTTTGAATTTGTGAGACCGGTCTAACCCCAATTAAAGAAAGTTGAAGTGTTCTAGGAATAGGGGTTGCGCTAAGCGATAAAACATCTACGGCAGATTTAAGTTCTTTAATTCTCTCTTTTTGTTCCACGCCAAAGCGTTGTTCTTCATCTACCACTAATAAACCTAAATCTTTGAAATGAACATTTTTACTTAATAGCTTATGAGTTCCAATAACTAAATTAGCTTGTCCTGATTCGATTAATTTAAGTCCTTCTTTAATGTCTTTATCAGGGACTAAACGAGATAAGACAACAATTTTAATTCCATAATTAGCGAATCTTTCCACTGCTCTTTCATAATGTTGTCTTGCTAATAAAGTTGTTGGGCAAAGTATTGCGGCTTGTTTATTTGAAACGATACATTTAAAGATCGCTCTAAAAGCAACTTCAGTTTTACCAAAGCCAACATCGCCGCATAATAAACGATCCATTACATACGGGGATTCCATATCTTTTTTAATGTCGTCTAATGAACTTTGTTGGTCTTTAGTTAGTTCAAATGGGAATTCCGCTTCAAAAGCCGCTTGAAGTTCATCATCTTTATCAAAGGCAAAGCCTTCAATTTGACTTCTTTCACTATAAAGCTTGAATAATCTATCCGCTAAATCATTAATTCTTTCTTTGATTTTTGATTTAGTTTTCTCCCAACTCTTTCCATCAGGATTAGATAGTTTAGGAGCTACGCCTTCTCTACCTGCGTATTTACGAATGAGTCTAAATTGAGATAAAGGAATATATAAGGCATTTGTCCCAGCGTATTGAATATATAAGAAATCAGTGTGAACTCCTTGAAATTCCATCGTTTTAATATCGATAAATTTACCAATACCATAGTTTTCATGAACAACATAGTCACCTGGTCGAAGTTCTTCGTAGTTTTTAATAATGATGGCTTCTTTGAATTTATTAAAGAATCTAGAAGCGCCAGATTTATAACCAAATAATTCTTTAGAAGATATAAATGAAATCTTTAAATCAGTTAATTCAAATCCCTCATCTAAATGGAATAACGCTAAACCAATAGTTTTATTAGGAATCTCTAGTGGTTTAACTTCTTCAAATTCAATATTAAGTTCTTTTAAAGTATGCGCGATAGTGTCGTATTGTTGTTTGTTTGACAAAGTCAAAATTACTTTATCGTTTTGAGATAAATAAGAATCTAAAACTAAATCAATGTTTGCTAAAGAAAACTTAGGAACTGCAACTGGACGAGAATTAAATACAATATCGCTGGAAGAAGAACTAATTGGAGAAGACTCGATTACTTTATAACCTTTAAAAGCTTTATCGCTATTAATGTACATCTCTAGGTGAGATAGCAATTTTCCTTCTTCAAATAAAGAACGGAAATAGGTATGAGCTTCACTTAATAAGAACTCTTCTGAAGCGTAAAATTGTTTCTCGTTTGCAATAAAAACAAACTTAGGATTTACGTAATCCGTTAGACTTCTTATATCTTTTTTAATATAAAGAAAATATTTATAAACGCGTGGGTGATTAATTAAAGAAGTTATCTTTTCATAATCTTGTTCAACGTTTTCTTTTAATGTTTTTCCTAATTCAGGACTTAAAGAACTTATATCTTTTTCTAACTGTTTATCTAGCTTATTTCTAAAGTTAATAAGTTCTTCATCGGTAAATAAGCAGTCGTTAGCAGGACTAATTGAAATTTCATTAATGGAACTAATTGAAGTTTGATTAGCGATATCAAATAAATGAATTGAATCGACTTCGTCTCCAAAGAATTCAATACGAACCGGATTAGATGAAGTTATTGGGAAAATATCTAAAATATCGCCTCTAGAGGCAAACTCTAAACTTTGATCAATTTTATTAACTTTAATATAGCCTGATTTAACTAATGTGTTTTTAAATTCATCTAGATTAATTGAATCTCCAACTTTAACATCTAAAGATTTACTTTTAAATTCCTCAACAGTTGGAAGAGGGGTAAGAATTGAAGAAGTATGCGCCACAACAATATGTTTTTTAGAAGTTAAGCATTCGTTTAAAACATAAATTCTTTGCGCTAAAAACTCTTTAGAGGCAGAAATTAATTCACTTCTAAGTAAATCATCTGTTGGATAAAGAAGAACATTATCTTCCCCAATTAAAGTAGCAATTGTATCTGATATTTTTTGAGCGTTATATAAGCTATTTGAAACAATTAAATAGTTATCCGGTTTTTGTTTAAATAAAGCAGAAAACATTAGGGCTACACCTATGGTGTCATCCACACGAAAATGTCCCTTCTTCATTTCTAGGAGGGAGGTAACAGCACTATTTTGTTTTAACAAATCTAAGATATTTTGTTTCAATTACTACCTCCACCATTATAGTTAGACATTGCTTTTAAGAAGTCATCAAAAACAAAGCATTTAATCGCTTGAGCAGCTTTTTTAATGCCTTCTTCCCAGACTTTCTTTTCCTCACCAGTTGGCTTACCTAAAACATAATCAATCGCATTAAATTCTGGCTCGCCAATACCGATTCTAATTCTTTTAATTTCTTCAGTTCCAAGTTGTTCAATGATATTTTGCATTCCTTTTTGTCCACCGCTAGAACCTTTAAGTCTTAATCTAACTGTTCCAGTAGGAAGAGCCATATCATCAAAAACGATAACAATGTCTTCAATATTAACTTTAAAGAAATGTACGATTTGAACTACTGCAGTTCCAGATAAATTCATATAAGTGTATGGTTCAAAAAGAATGATATCTTCATCATCTAATTTGAATTTAGTATAACGGCCTTTAAAATCTTCGCGATTTAGTTCAACTTGCATCATATCGGCAAATTGTTCTAACGCCATAAAACCCGAGTTGTGACGGGTTTTTTCATATTCTTTACCTGGATTACCTAGACCTACAATAAGTTTCATACGCTGTGATTATATCACAAAAGATTTTTAAGTTATAAAATTTTAGAGTATAGTATTTATCGCTATGAAGAAATTTGTTAATTGGCTAATTGATGTGTTAAGGGGAGCCGCAATTGGTATCGCCTGTATTATCCCTGGTGTCTCTGGAGGCACAATGGCTGTCTTAACTAAATGTTACGATAAGCTTATTGGTGCGGTCTCAACATTATTTAAAAACTTTATTAAATCATTTTTGATTCTTTTACCACTTGGCATTGGGATCATTATTGGTGTTGCGGTTGGTTATTTAGGAATTAGATTAGCTTTTAGCTATATCCTCTTTTCAATTGTGGCATTGTTCTTTGGCTTAATTTTAGGGAGTATTCCAAGTATTTCTAAAGAAGTAAGAGGAGAACCAATTAAAAAGTCTTATATTATTACCTTCATTATTTCTTTAGTATTTGTTTTAGGAATTGCCCTAGCCTCTTTCTTAATAAATTTAAATGCCGGTTATAGTGTTGCGTCATTATTTGTTGATCCTAAATGGTATCTATATGTACTTATGGTTCCAGTAGGAGTTATCGGTTCTTTTGCGCTTGTTACTCCAGGTATTTCAGGATCAATGCTATTACTTGTTATTGGTTTCTATAAACCTATTTTAGACACCATTCACAATTTAGTTCATGGTGAGAATATTTTCCAAAACGCTGGACTTCTTGCGTGTTTTATCGTTGGAATTATCATTGGATTCTTCCTTATTTCAAAGTTAATGAAGTATCTTTTAGAAAAACATAGGGTTATTACATTCTACGCGATTTTAGGATTTATTATTGGTTCACTTCCAGCCTTATTCCTCAACGTTGATTTGTGGCTTGGAGATGGCGTTAGTTATACTGGAATTATTGCTAATCCAATTGAATTAACAATCGGTATTCCATTATTAATCATTGGTGCAGTTACTACATATTTTGTTTTAAAGATTGTTGATAAAAAAGAGGAAAATAATAAGTGCCAAGATTAGCTTCTCAAAATAAGGAAATTAAAGACGAAAGAAGACAATCAATTCTAAATGCCTCTTTGGTGGTTTTTGCTTTATATGGGAAAGATAACACTACTGTAGATTTATTAACTACTGCAAGTAAATGTTCTCATGGTCTTTTCTATCATTATTTTAAGAATGTTGATCAAGTTTATGATTCATTATTTAAACTTCCAAAACTAATTGAAATTAAGCAAAAAATATTAGACACCAATAGATTATATTCATTCCAAAAATTAGAGGATGTTGTTATTAATTTATTAAATGTTTTATCTTTAGATAAAGAATCAATTTCTATCACTGCTATTTTACTTGATGATAGAGAAAAAGATTCATTATTTAATAATATTTCTTACCTCATTCAAAAAGGCCAAAAAGAGGGTGATGTTACAGGTGGAGATCCTGATGATATCGCTACTACTTTTACATATATTTTTAAAGGTTATTGTTCCTCTTATTTAACCCATAAAAGAAACAAACCTATGTTGCCGGATAAAGATATTGTTTTAGAATTATTCCGTAGAAGGAGCAGAATTTAGTATGAATTTCTTATTTATTTCTCCAAATTTCCCAAGAATCTATTCCCATTTCGTAAAAGGACTAAAAAATAATGGTGCAACCGTATTAGGCATTGGTGACACCCCGTATTTTGATACCACTCAAGAATTAAGAGATAACATTACCGAATATTATTATGTATCCTCTTTAGCAGATAAAGGTGCTTTAGAAAACGCAGTTAGATACTTTGAACAAAAATATGGTCATATTGATTTCTTAGAATCTAATAACGAATTCTGGTTAATGCAAGATGCCGAACTTAGAGAAGAATTCCATATCGACACTGGTTTCTATCCTGTGGATATGGAAAAGATTAAATATAAGAGCAAAATGAAAGAATATTTTGAAAAAGCAGGTTGTAAAACCGCTCGGTATATTCTAGTCTCCACATTAGAAAATTCATTAAAATTTGCTGCAGAAGTCGGCTATCCTTTATTTGTTAAACCAGATAATGGCGTTGGCGCAGCTCACTCATACAAGATCTCAAACGAAGAAGAATTAAGAAACTTCCACAACTCAAATTTAGAGACAACTTACATCATGGAAGAATACATTGATGGGGATTTAATGTCCTTTGATGGTATTTGTGATATCGATGGAAATGTTGTTGTTTGTTTTAATGAACATTTCTTAACTCCAATTGCAGAAGTTGTTAATAATCAACTAGATATCTATTATTACGCCTCTACTTCTATGCCAGATGACTTTAGAGAACTAGGTAAAAGAGTAGTTAAATCATTTGGTATTTCAAAACGTTGCTTCCATATCGAATTCTTTAAACTTAAAAATGCTAAAAAAGGCTTAGGCAAGAAAGGTGATATTATTGGCTTAGAAGTTAATATGCGTTCACCTGGTGGAGACACCCCAGACTTATTAGCTTTAGCACTAAACGCAAACTACTACCAAATTTATGCTGATGTAATTTGTTTTAATGAATCAAGAGTTCAAATTCCAGAAAAACAATATATCGCTATTTCAGTAGCAAATAGAGATAGAGAATATGTCCATTCTCATGATGAAATAATGGCAAAATATGGTGAGCATATAAAAATAGAAGGCACTTATCCAAAGGAGATTGCACAAGCGATGGGTAAACACTTCTACTTTGCAACCTTCGATGATGTCGATAGTGCCTTAAATTTTAAAGATTATGTATTAGAAACTCTTTAGAGTTTTCCGTTTTCAATTAACTTATCGTAATATTTTAAATCCTTATTACAATTCTTAAGATTTGGATACATTTTTAAGTATACTTTCTTAAATAAGTAATCATACTTTTTGTGGTTTTCTTCGTTAGGTTCAAAAACATCACTTTGATGTACCATAGCTTCAACAGCTTCTTCTGGAGAATTGAATTCTTTTGCCGCTAAAAAGCCGGAGATTGCTGCGCCTAATGATGAACATTCATTAGTTTGAATTCTTGAAACTGGAATACCAAAAATATCCGCAGTTATTTGACAAATGGCGTCACTTCTAGATCCACCACCAGCAATACGAATCATTTTTACTTTAGTGTGAGTTCTTTTCTTTTCAAATAATTCAAGACCTTCTCTAAGAGCATAAGCAATACCTTCAATAATTGCTCTATATAAATGCACATGTGTATGGACATCACTAAAACCAATAATCGCGCCTTTAGCAAGTGGTCTTCTAAGACCAGCACACCAATATGGTTGAAGAATTAAACCATTACATCCTGGTTCAATCTTTGTCATTTCTTCATCTAAACTTTCTAATACTTCAGTTGTTTCAATTTGTCTTTCGACTGTGGTTTTAGATCCAAATTCACGGGCAAACCAGTTGAGCATCCAATAACCACGATAAACTTGAACTTCCATATTGTAATATCCAGGAATAACCGCTGGATAAGATGGAAGGAATGGCTCGGCATCAGAATACTTTTTAATAGTTAATTCAATAGTAGAAGCAGTACCATAACTAACCGCAGCAATATCCTTTCTTAAAACACCTAAACCTAGGGTTTCAGCAGACTTATCGGAACCACAAGCAAACATCTTTAAACCCATAGGAAGTCCAGTCTTTTTGCTAGCTTCCTCAGTAATTGTACCCATGACTTCTCCGACAGGAATAAGTTTACATAAGGCTTTATTTGGCACTCCATAAACATTCTTAAGAGCGCCATCTTTATACCATTGTCCTTTTTTAAAATTGATTGGAATATGTCCTGCTTGAGAAGCTGGAGAATCAACATAATCTCCTAAAAGTTCTAAGGTAACAAAGGTAGATAAGTTCATGTACTTATCCATCTTTTTCCAATTTTCAGGTTCATTTTCTTTTAACCAATGAGACATAGTTCTTTTGCGGTTTAATTCAATGGTTGGGCCCATACCAACTAATTTGAATACTGCGGTTTTAAAAAATCCAAGTGGTTCTTTTGCATCCGCTCTACGTTCATCTAGCCAAATAATGGCGTCTCTAATCGGTTTATTATCTTTATCAAGCATAACTGGAGAGTCTCTAAAGAAAGACATAGTTATACCTAAAACATCTTCCATTCTGTCTTTATTATCTTTTACTAAAGCGTTCGTGGCTTCACTTAATACTTCTATAAAATAATATGGATCTTGTTCAGCATAACCTGGCTTTGGAGATTTATAAGCTGGATTATATTGAACTTTCTTAATATCAACTGTCTCACCTTTTTTATTAAATAAAGCGGCACGAACAGATTGAGTGCCAAAATCAATTGTGAGAATTAAAGGGTCTTTCATGATTATAAAATCCTTTCAACGAGCTTCGAAACTAAATCGACAAATATATTTTAATACATATTGAGAAGATTATAGCCTCAAAAATAATTCGCTGAAGTAACTAACAATTGTAAAAATTATCCAAATTTAACGAAAATATTCATTATTTTTGTTATTTTTCAGTCATAAATATTGTAAATAAAGCCCGCAATTGATAATATTATCAATGCGAGTGTTAGCACATTCACTTATATATTTATTACGCTAGGAGGATTTATGGCAAAACAATACGTATATAATTTCAAAGATGCCTATGGCTTAGGCAAAGAACTCCTCGGTGGTAAAGGTGCTGGTCTTGCTGAAATGACTCACATCGGAGTCCCAATTCCTGAAGGATTCACAGTCACAACAGAAGCTTGTACTCTTTATTACGAAAATGGTAAAAACTTACCAGACTATTTAGTCAAAGAAATCTACGAAGGTATCGCAAGAGTGGAAAAAGAAACCGGTAAAAACTTCGGTGGATCCACAAAACCTCTTCTTGTTTCCGTTCGTTCTGGCGCTAGAGTCTCTATGCCAGGTATGATGGACACCATCTTAAACCTTGGTTTAAATGACACTACAGTTGCTGCTTTAATTAGAGAAACAGGTAACGAAAGATTCGCATATGACTCTTATCGTCGTTTCATCCTCATGTTCACAAATATCGCTAAAGGACATCCACGTACCGCTATGGACAAGATGCTCGAAGATTTAAAAGAAGCAAGAGGATACAAACTCGATACAGAAGTTACTGCTGAAGAATTAAAAGAATTAGTTGGTAAATACAAAGAATACTATAAAGCCACCTTTGGTGAAGAATTCCCAACTGATCCAAAAGTTCAATTAATCGAAGCTGTTACC
The DNA here is from genome assembly GCA_946630435.1 of uncultured Caryophanales bacterium. Lineage (GTDB taxonomy): Bacteria > Bacillota_I > Bacilli_A > RFN20 > CAG-826 > Fiminaster. Next base: position 16,414 of record CAMOYS010000013.1, read on the forward strand.
GCAGTCTTCCGTTCATGGGATAACCCACGTGCTAACGTTTATCGTATGCAATACTCTATCCCATATTCTTGGGGTACTGCTGTTAACGTTCAATCCATGGCTTTCGGTAATAAAGG
>CAMOYS010000014.1 GCA_946630435.1 uncultured Caryophanales bacterium
GGAAACCAATGAATTTGTTTTTCTTTATTCATAACTTTCTCCATGGGAAATAATGAGTAATTTCAGTAGGTTCAAAAACGCCTTTTTCATTTCTAATAATGCGGCATTTAGCTTCTAAACCAATAACTAAGCCCGAGATATATGAACGATAAACTTTATTAGATGGAGTACGGCAATCGCTTGAGTTAGAGCCATATCGATTATCCCCCATTACAAAGTATTCGTTATCCGCTAAAGTGGTTGGGGTGGCGAAATTAGTGGTATATGTTCCCCCGTGAACTATTTCACTATCAATAGGTTGTTCAACTAAGTTAAATTCACCTGTCTCTTTATCTTTAATATATAGATTACCGTTTTCCTTACTTCCAATCGTTGAAACAGTGATATAAAAAGTTTCGCCAGGTAAAACTGCTACTCGTTTAATTACGTCCACTCCTGAAGCGTTATATTGGCAAACGACAATGTTAAATCTTTTGATATTGTCTAAAGACTCTGTGTGAGTGTCCATATAGCCAAAATCAACATCGTAGTTTCCACTTACATCGCTACTTCTATTTCTTAAACCAATTAAGCTCCCATCTTTATATTTAGCGTCTTTATTTAAAGTTGGATACATTGATTGTCCATTGACCCAGAAATGTTCATAACGATTACGGTGATAGATTTGAAACGCGGACATTCCGATTAAAGTTAAAGTAACCACGATTAAAGTAATGGAAGCAACATTAATAAGAACATTCCATTTCTTTTTCTTTGAAGAATCTACATTTGAAGATTCTTGGTCTACTTTCTTTTCTTCATCAGCCATACTTAATTAAGTATAAATAAATGTAACTAATTATCAACAAACAAAAGAAAAAGTCGCCAATGGCGACTAGTTTCTAAAGTTACGTAATTATAATACTTCTTTAATACGAGCGGCTTTGCCAGAACGTTCACGTAAGTAATTAATTTTACTGCGACGTACTTTACCTTTCTTAACTCTTTCGATCTTAGCGATAGCTGGGGAGTTAACTGGGAAAGTTCTTTCAACACCAACACCGGAAGAAATCTTTCTAACGGTAAATGTTTCACTGACACCGGAGCCGCGGCGTTGCATTACGACGCCTTGGAAGATTTGAATACGTTCTTTTTTGTTTTCGATGATTCTAACATAAACTTTGACAGTATCACCGCTGGAGAATTCTGGGACATCAGTTTTAATTTGACGAGCAGTAATCTCATTAACAATATTTGAGTTCATCTCTTTTCCTCCTTCTTTACAAATTTTTTCTTAAGGCGTTCATATCATGTCTTGAAAGCGGAACGTCCGCAGGGTGCTTAGAGCACGCAACGAAAAGAATATCAAATTAATATTTGAAAAGCAAGCCTAATCTTTAGCGACTAAGAATGCTTTATAACCTAAATACGCTTCATAGAGGTCAACTTTGGAAATAATCTCCATAGGAGCGTGCATGTTATGAACAGGAATACCTGCGTCAATAACGTTCATATTGTAGTTACCTAAGATGTAGGCAATTGTGCCACCACCACCTTGGTCAACTTTACCAAGTTCAGCGTTTTGCCAATATACATCAGCTTCATCCATAACTCTTCTAACCCAAGCATAATATTCTGGATTAGCATCGTTACAACCGGATTTACCACGTGAACCAGTGTATTTATTAAAGACTAAGCCTTTGCCAAAGAATGCCGCATTTTTTGGATCGTTTACTTGTGGATAAAGTGGGTCAAATCCAGCGGAAACATCACTAGAAAGCATCTTAGAATTTTCAAAAGCTCTTCTAGTAAGTAAAAGTGGATTAGCTTGTCCCATAAGTTCAGCAAGTTTAGCAACAATGTTTTCAAAGAAAACAGATTGAGCGCCAGTTGCGCCAACTGAACCAATTTCTTCTTTATCTACTAAGATGCAGCAAGCAGTTTTATCAGTTTCAGATGTATCTAATAAAGCCTTTAAAGAAGAATAAGCGCAGCATCTATCATCATGACCATAACCAGCGACCATTGAGCGATCTAAACCATAGTCACGAGCTTTACCAGCTGGAACAACTTCAATTTCAGCAGAGACAAAGTCTTCTTCATCAATTCCGTATTCATTCTTCAAGATAGCTAAGACATGAGTTTTAACTGGATCTTCTTTTTCGTCTTTAAGTGGGATAGAACCAATTGAAACATCTAAACCTTCCCCTTCGATTACTTTAGAACCAGGTTTAGCGAGTTGATCCGCACTTAAATGGATAAGTAAATCAGTGATACCAACAATTGGTTCAAATTCATCTTCACCGATATTGATGTCGACTGTTGTGCCGTCTTTTTTAACAACAACACCATGAAGAGCGAGTGGGATTGTAACCCATTGATACTTTTTAACGCCACCATAATAGTGAGTATCTGCTAAAACGAAATCGCGATCTTCATAGAATGGGTTTTCTTTAAAGTCTAAGCGAGGTGAATCGATGTGAGCACCTAAAATTCTTAAACCATTAACAAGTGGTTCTTTACCGATAATAAAGGCGGCGATATTTTTGTTACGATTTGTAAAATACACTTTATCGCCTGGCTTAACACTTTTTAAAGTAGCCCCATTTTTAAATCCCTTATCTTCAAGCAAAACAAGAGCTTCTTTTACGACTAAACGTTCGGTTTTTCCATAGGAAATGAATTGTTTATATCCTTCGGCAAATGCGAAGACATCCGCTTTGTTTTCATATTTATTCCATGCGTTTTTTCTATACATTGTGAAATCCTCCTTTTTATTAGTCAAAGAATATTAAATATTATTTAAACGAAAATAACAAACGATATGTTCATTAACTTAACAATATTCATTTGCTTTTTTGTTTTAACAAGTTAGATTATACTATTAATTCAGGTATACAAAATGAACGCATTTTTCGAAAAAATTAGCAATTTCTGGAAAAAGGTTGGTGACGTATTTTTTGCCTTCTTAAAGAAATATGATTGGATTATCCTTTTAGCAGTTATTTCAATCGTAGGTTTAGTTTTAAGAATTGCATTATTCGATAAAAGATCCGGTGACTTTAATTCCTTTTTAAATAAATGGTACACCCTTTATTATGAAGGTGGCTTTAAAGCGTTAGGACAAAATATCGGTGATTACACTCCTGCATATAACTATTATTTATGGTTTATTTCTTTATTTAGAATTGAACCGGGAAGTGATCAACTTGTTCACGCAATCAAGATGTATTCAGTTTTCTTTGATTATGTCCTTTCCGTATTCTGTGGTTTAATCGTTTATCACATTACTAATAAAGATAAAGCTAAATCTATCCTTACCTATGGTTTGGTGTTGTTTGGTTTAACTATTTTCTTAAATTCAGCATTATGGGGACAATGCGATGCGATTTATGCAACATTTGTCGTGATGAGTTTCTACTTCTTTATGACAAAGCATCACCGCACCTCAGCGATTATGCTTTCAGTTGCCTTCGCCTTTAAACTCCAAACAATCTTTATTATTCCATTCTTCGTAGTTATGTTTTTAAGAAGAAAAGTGAACTTAAAATACTTAGTTTGGATTCCAATTGTTTATATTATTTTTGCTCTTCCAGCTTGTATTGCTGCGGATAATTTCTTTGGTCGACTTGGCGAGATTTTAACGGTCTATTTTAACCAAAGTGTGAATAGCTATAAACAGCTCACTTTGAACTGTTCAACCTTATATTCTCTTATCTTTACTAACTTCAAATCTGAAGACTATATTTCCGCCTTCTCAGTCCCATTCGCCTTAGTATCTATAGGAATTTTCATTTATTTCATCTATCGAAGCAAAGAAGAATTTGATGATAATATGCTCGTTAAAATCTTCGTTTTCTTTGTGATGTTTACTCCGTTTGTTTTACCACATATGCATGATAGATATTATTACATCGCAGATGCTGCAATCATGATTTATGTTGTCTTAAATCCAAAGAAATTTTATCTTGGAATAATGGCGATAATAACTTCGATGATTGGTTACATGGTTTATCTTTGGAATGTTCCATTTATTAACGTTGTCCCACAAGAACAAAGCGATCCAACTAAAGCTTTATCATTTAGGTTCGGCGCTATCCTATATCTAATTGTTATCTGTATTATTGCTTACGATATATTTAAGATTCTTTATCCAAAAATTGTAGAAAAGAAACAGCTTCAAACCGAAACAAAAGTTGAAGAAGCATGCGAGGCAAATGAAAAAAAGAGCGAGGAGTAATCTCCTCTTTCTTTTTAACTTATATTATCTGTTAAGTAAAAGTACTTGACACCTTTATAAATATAACTTATCATTACTAGCGGTTTTAATAAGGAGATTAAATTTATGTCAGTTAAAATTAGATTAACCAGAATCGGTCGTCATAAAACCTCTATTTATAGAGTCGTTGTTGCTGATAGCAGATTCGCTAGAGATGGTCGTTACATTGAACAAATCGGTTTCTATGATCCAGCTAAAGGTCCAGAATCCGCTGACCTCAATGAAGAACTCGCTTTAAAATGGTTAAAAGCCGGTGCTACCCCATCTGATTCCATCAAGACCCTTTTCACTGAAAAAGGTATTATGGAAAAATATAACGCTTCCAAAAAAGGAAAATAATAATGGACTACGAAAAGATTATTCATACAATCTGTGATCCATTCTTAATTAATAAAGATGCATTAATGGTTAGAGAACTCCCAAGTGATTCTGACAAAGATGTTAATTTATTAATTGTTGCTGAAAACGAAGACACTGCTCGCTTAATCGGTAAAAAAGGCTCAGTTGCTAACGCTTTAAGAGACGTTGTCGCTGTTGCAGGCAAAACAGAAAACAAAAGAATTCATTTAAAATTCGAATCTTTTGACGAAGACAAATAAACTTATGGAATATCTTCGCGTCGGTACAATCATTAGAACAATTGGCCTTAGAGGCGAAGTCAAAGTTTATCCAACTACAGATTTTCGTGATTCTCGCTTTAAAAGTGGGAATCACCTTTTTCTATCGAAGGATGATGGAGATCTTAAAGAAGTCACAATTAAAATCCATCGTAAAAATGGAGAATGTGATAATTTAATCTTTAAGGAAATCTCTTCGATAGAAGAAGCTGAGAAATACGTTCACTACAACTTACTCGTCGAAAAAGATAATAAAGTATTAAGAAAAGATGAATATTTTTATACTGATTTAATTGGCTGCACTGTTCTTTTTGATAACGACAGCTTAATTGGAGAAGTTAAAAATGTCGAAGAATATGCTTCTTATCGTACCTTAAGAGTTAAAAGAGATAATGGCAAAGATGTCTTAATTCCTTTTGTTGATGCTTTTATCAAAACTGTTGATATTGATAGTAAAAAGATTATTGTTAAATTTATCGAAGGTCTTTTATGAAAATAAATATTCTCACTTTATTTCCAGACATGTTTGATGGGTTTTTAAATAACTCAATTATTAAACGCGCTATCGCTAAAGAAGCTGTGGAAGTAAAGATTATTAATATTAGAGACTACACCTTAGATAAATATGGCCGCGTTGATACCGCTCCAATTGGAGGAGGGGCTGGCTTAGTTTTAAAGTGTCAACCAATTGTCGACTGTTTAAGACAAAATAACTTAATGGATACCCATAAAATCTTAATGTCCCCACGTGGAAAAACTTATAAACAAAGTGACGCAAAATCATATAAGAACTGCCCTGAATTAACAATTATATGTGGTCATTATGAAGGTGTTGATGAAAGAATTAATGAGTATGTTGATGAGCTAGTTTCAATCGGCGATTATATCCTTACTGGTGGAGAACTAGGCGCGATGGTTATTAGTGATTCTATTATCCGTTTACTTGATGGAGCGATTTCTAATGAATCACTAAATGAAGAAACATTTGAAGATAATTTACTCGAATATCCTCAATATACTGAACCAGATGATTTTGAAGGGAAGAGAGTTCCTAATATTTTATATACTGGAAATCACACTGCGATTAACAAATTTCGCCGCAAAGAGTCACTTCGATTAACTAAAAAGTATCGTCCTGATCTTTATGAAAAACATAACTTCACTAAGCAAGATTTAAAACTTGTTGATGAATTAAATAAAAACATCGATGAACCAAAATGGTTAACCGATGCTTTAGCTAAAGGTAAAAAATTTACTAAATAAATTAGAATGGCATTCCGCCAAGACCACCTAAGCCACCTGGAGGCATACGTCCACTCTTTTGATATTGTTTCATCTGCTTCATCGCAGCTTTCATTTGTTCATATTTCTTTAAGACGCGGTTAATATCAGCGTTTGTTTTACCGCATCCATTCGCAATTCTAACTTTACGCGAATTCTTTAATATTTCTGGATGTCTTCTTTCTTCAGGAGTCATTGAGTTAACAACTGCTTCAACATTTTTCATTTCTTTTTCGGCTTGAAGTTTTTGCTCTTCACTAATCTTTGGCATTCCTGGGATTAATTTCATTAAAGAAGATAATGAACCCATTTTTTGGATCTTTTTCATTTGTTCAAGCATATCTTCTAAAGTGAAATCACCATCCATCATCTTTTGAGCGGTTTTTCTCGCATCTTTTTCATCGATTTCTTCTTGAACTTTTTCAACTAAAGTAACAACATCACCCATTCCTAAAATACGATCCGCCATACGGTCAGGATGGAAGATATCTAAATCAGATAATTTTTCACCAACACCAGCAAATTTAATAGGAACTCCTGTCAAATGCTTAATTGAAAGGGCAGAACCACCACGTGCGTCGCCATCAAGTTTAGACATGATAATACCAGTTAAATCAAGTTTAGAATTAAAGGTATTAGCGACATTAATAGCGTCTTGGCCACTCATCGCATCAACAAGTAAAAGAACTTCATCTGGTTTAACTTCTTTCGAAATATTATTAAGTTCTTCCATTAATGGTTCATCAATTTGTAAACGGCCAGCGGTATCGATAATAAGAACATCAAGATGTTCATTAAAGGCTTTATCTCTAGCTTGTTTAGCAATATCAACAGGGTTAGCGTTAGTTCCAAGTGAATAAACAGGAACATCGACTTGGGCAGCGACTTGTTTTAATTGATCGATAGCAGCAGGACGATAAACGTCACACGCAGCAAGAAGTACTTTTTTACCAAGTTTCTTCTTCATTAAATAGGCTAATTTACCCGCGGATGTAGTTTTACCAGTACCTTGTAAACCGACAAGCATAATAATAGTAGGTTTATTCTTTTGATATTTAAGTTCAGAGTCCCCACTACCAAGTAATTCAACTAATTCATCATGAACGATTTTAACAACCATTTGGGAAGGATTAAGTTTTAAATAAACTTGTTCACCAATGGCTTTAGTTTTAATGTGTTCAATAAATTCTTTAACAACTTTGAAGTTAACATCAGCTTCTAAAAGAGCAATACGGACTTCTTTAAGCATTTCGTCCATATTAGCTTCGGTAAGTCGAGATTGACCACGAATCTTTTTAAGAGCTCTTTGGAAACGGTCACTAAGTGATTCAAATGCCATTTAATCTTTCCTCCAATCGTTCAATTACTTTATCTATTTCAGGATTATTTTTCTTCTTCTCTTCTTCAATAAAGGCTAGTAACCCCAGTGCTTTTTCTAAATTATCTAATTTTGTCGCTGCTTTTTTAATGCAGTCGCTAACCGCAGAACGAGATATATTTCTCGCCTCTGCTATCTCTTGGAAAGAGAGGTTAAATTCATAATAATCTTGAAGAATATCTCTTTGAATTTCGGTTAATAACTTCCCATATATAGAGATGAGCTTATTCATATAGACAACATGATCTAAATTATTATTCATATTCGTCTCCAAGACATAAGCCATATAAATATTTATCTAAGTCAAATTCTTCTAAGTCAGTCATCTTTTCCCCTAAACCAATAAAGCGAACTGGTAAACCGAGTTCATCTCTAATGGCAAGGATAATGCCACCTTTAGAAGTTCCATCCATTTTCGTAATAACAATACCAGTTAATGGAACACAGTCTTTAAACTCTTTAGCTTGGACAACCCCATTTTGGCCTGTAGTAGCGTCAATAACTAAAAACGCTTCATGAGGCGCACCACTTATTTCTTTTGAAATAACGCGACTAATTTTGCCAAGTTCATTCATTAAATTGGTTTTGTTTTGAAGTCGACCAGCGGTATCTACAATTAATAAATCAATATTTTCTTCTTTAGCTTTTCTAGCTCCATCAAAGGCAACGCTAGCAGGATCGCTTTCTGGTTTACCTGTTACAATTGGACAGCCTAAGCGTTCCGCCCAAATGGTAAGTTGTTCAATAGCGCCAGCTCTAAAAGTATCAGCAGCGCATAACATAACTTTCTTACCTTGATGAATATAACGATAAGCAAGTTTAGCAATGGTAGTCGTTTTACCAACACCATTAACACCAGCAACAAGTAAAACAGTTGGACCTTCACTTACAAATCTAATTTCGTTAACGATATTTCCTCCATTAGTCGCGTAACCTAAGAACATCTTATCAACAACTAAATCATTGATTTCTTTAGGTTCCTTAATGTTCTTTTCTTTTGATTCAGTTAAAGCTTCATCAATAATTCTTAAAGTTAAAGAAACACCAACATCCGCTTCGATTAAGATTTCTTCTAATTCTTCAAAATAAGTAGCATTAACTTCTTTATAACGCTTAGAAAGATTATCGAGTTTAGAAGCAAAATTCTTACGGGATTTTTCCATTCCTTGGACGTAAGTTTTAGTGGACTCTACTTCTACTTTATTCTCTTCTTTTTTGGAGAATTTATCTTTTAAAAATTTAAATAAACCCATAACTACCCCACTCTTTTTCCTAAAGCGGCTTTAGCGGCTTCTTGTTCGGCTTTCTTTTTTGTAGAGCCTTTTCCAACCCCTAAAATGACTCCATCAAAGGTAACTTGAACTGTAAATATTCTTTGATGAGATGGTCCTTCTTCTTTAATAACTTCATAGACCACTGATTCACGATGTTCGGCTTGCATCTCTTCTTGTAAACGAGATTTATAATCAGTTAAATCTTTCATTTGGAAAGCTTGAATATGACTATGAAGAACTTTGATTAATAGTTTTCTTGTTACAGTAAAACCTTGATCAAGGTAAAGCGCTCCAACAAATGCTTCAAAAACATCCTCAAGTAAGGAATCAGATTTTGAAACATCATTAGCAAATGAATTACCTACTCTTACATATTCATCTAAATGCATTTGGCGAGCAGTTTCTGCTAATGGAACAGTTGAAACAATAGCGGATTTTAGTTTAGTTAATGGACCTTGTGCCATATCTTGATGCGTTTTAAAAGCGAGTTCGGCCACAACGCAACCTAAAACTGAATCGCCTAAAAACTCAAGTCTTTCATAATCATGATGCTTCGTATTAGCGTCACCATTAAATGATTTATGAGTGAAAGCTAATTCAAAAAGTTCACGATTTTTGACTTTAATCTTATATTCGGATAATAGTTCTTGAATATCTTTCATTATTTAGCTCCGTTTAATGATTGTTTAATTTTATTAACGACATCACCTTTAGCTAAGTTATAGCAAACTCTAATTGAGCAATAGAATGAATTTGGATCAGAATTACCATGGGCTTTAACTGGGATAGTGTTAACCCCTAAAAGTAAAGCTCCACCAACTTTCTTATAGTCCATCTTATTGGATAAACCTTTGAAACCTTTACGAGCAAATAAATAGCCGATTTTAGAGACAAATGAAGATTTAAAAGCTTCTTTAATCATGCCTGACATCATCTTAGCCATACCTTCAGCGCCTTTAAGGAAGACGTTACCAGTAAAGCCATCCATTGCTACTACATCAGCGTACCCTTCATAAACTGCTCTCGCTTCGATATAACCTTTGAAGTTCTTATCATCTTTTAATAATTTAAAAGCTTCTTTAGTAACTGGAGAGCCTTTACCTTCTTCAGTACCATTAGACATTAAATATAAAGTTGGGTTTTCTTTATTAAAGACGACACGATAATAAGCTTCTCCCATTTTAGCGAATTGATATAATTCTTCAGGTGAATTTTCATTAGAGGCACCAACATCAAGAAAGACGACATATTTATTATCTTGTTTGGTTGGGAAAGGAAGAATTAAAGCAGGACGAGACACTCCTTCAATTCTTTTATTGATTAAGGTAGTTAAAGAAAGGAAAGCACCAGTTGATCCAGCCGAAACAACACCATCAGCGTTAAGTTCTTTAACAGCATTAACCGCTTTATAAACCGATGTTTCTTTATTTCTCATTGCTTCAAGAGCTGTACATTCCATTGGGGCAATTTCTTGAGCGTCAATAATTGTGCATCTTTCATTGTTTTCAAATTCTTTTAGTTCTTCTTTTTTACCCACTAAAACAAATTCGACATCAGAATAATCTTGAAGGAATAATTTAACTCCTCCAATTGTAGCAGACACACCATTATCTCCGCCTGACATATCAATAACTAATTTAACCATAGAAAAATTCCTCTAATTAGAATATATAATAGCAAATTCTTATTATATAAGCGAATATAATTAACAATATAATTCGTTAGATAAATGATTGATGATAAAAAAGAAAAGAGATTTAATCTCTTCCTTTAATATCTTTACTAGCTTTTAAAAGGATATTTCTAAAGCCAATTTCATTCTTATTTTCGATGATAAATTTAGAATCATCTCTAGCAGTGACAAATATCTTAAAGTCATTAACTAAATTAACAAAGGTAAAGTTAGCAATACCAGATTGTTTAACACCGGTTAATTCACCTGGTCCTCTTCTTCTTAAATCCTCTTCAGCGATATGGAAGCCATTATTTGAATTAACTAAAACATTAAGCTTATCTAGTTCATCTTCATCATTTCCATCATAAACTAAAACACAGTTAGCTAAACTTCCATCTCGCCCTATTCTCCCCCTAAGTTGATGAAGAGAAGCTAAACCAAAATGGGTTGGATCATAAATAATCATTAAGTCTGCTTTTTTAACATCAATTCCAACTTCTATAACAGTAGTAGAAACAAGAATTGGAGTGATTCCTTTAATGAAATCTTGAAGAGCAAAATTTTTATCATCATAGTCGAGTCTACCATGTAATAATGAGACTTTTCCTGGATACTTTAAAGCATATTTTGCGTATAAAAACTCTGCAGAAATGGCTTCTTTTTGGTTTTCATCATCAATTAAAGGTGCGACAACAAAGATGCGTTTATCGCTTTCTAATGAGTTAGAAATTAGCTTCTTAAGCTCTTTAGAATCGTCTTTTAAAATCTTCGTTTCAATATGCCTATCTTTAAATGGATATTCTTCCACTGTTGAAACATCTAAATCACCATATAAAGTTAACGCTAAAGTTCTTGGGATTGGAGTAGCGCTCATAAGAAGTAAATCAGCGTGCTCACCTTTACTAGCTAAAGTCTGTCTTTGGTTAACACCAAACTTATGTTGTTCATCAATTATCGCTAAACCTAATGAATCATAATTAATGTCTTTAGAGAAAAGAACGTGAGTTCCTATTACTAAATCAATTCCATGATTCATTAAAGCAGCTCGTATAACGCTTCTATCTTTTGTTGAGGTTGAACCAAGTAATAACGCTATTTTAATATTTGTGTTTTTAAAGAGATCCACTGCCACTTTATAGTGTTGTCTAGCTAAAGCATCAGTTGGGGCCATTAAAGCGCCTTGATCCCCTCTAATATAGTTTGCATATAAAGCAATTAAAGCTACTAAAGTTTTTCCAGTTCCAACATCACCTTGAAGTAAACGATACATTAAAGATTTATCGTTCATATCTTTAATAATTTCATTTGTTACTTTCTTTTGATCACTAGTGAGTTCATAAGGAAGAGTGACTAAGAAATCTTTTAACTCCTTGATATCAATATGATTCTTTGTTTCTTTAACTAATAATTTGTTCTCATAACGGATTAAATGATTCTTTAAAGTAAAGAATAAAGATTCATAGTATTTAAATACTCTCATCCCTTGATATAAATCATCATAAGATTTAGGGAAATGAAGTTTATATAAAGCATCATATTTATTAAGTAAACGATACTTCTTTATAAAATACGCTGGAACATCATTAATAAATTTAGAAGAATCTACTTCTTTAAAAGCTTTTAAGACTAAACGATGGAATTGATATTGTTCGATATCATTAGGTAAAGCATATTGAGGTTTAAGGGTCTCATCTTTATCAATCTTCCCTTTAGTGATATTAATTAAATTTAGCTTATTCTTCTTTAAATCATATGAAGCGTTAAGAGTGTACACCTCTTCGCCATTAAGAGTTTTAGCTAAATAAGGACGGTTCCATGCTTCAACATAAAAAATGTTTTTTGCTAAAGAAACAAAGGTAAATTTAGTTACAGAAATGTTTTTAAAACGGGAAGTTAGGGGGGTTCCTACTATTTTTCCTTCAATAACAACTTTATCTTTATCGTTTAAATTAGTCTCTTTCGTTAAGCTATAATCGATGTACTTTCTAGGAAGAGTATTAATCACATCTTTATAGGAAAAAATGCCCATTTTATAAAGGGCATTATTTATTTTCTCTGATTTGGAAAACTTAATCTTTTCCATTCTTAAGTTAATTATTCCACGCCGACAAGGAAGGAATAAACTGGTTGATTACCTACTACAATATCAACATCGCAGTTAGGATATAATTCATTTAATTTTGTAGTGATTGCTTCTTGATCAATATTTTTAACATCTTCACCTAAATAGATTGAGATTAAATAAGAATCTTCAGTAACCATTGAAGCGATTAATTCATATAAGGTATCCATCTTTTCCTTGTTACAGCAGACGATTTTTTTACCATTAATACCCATGAAATAATCTTTTTTAACTTCAACACCATCAATGGATGTGTCTTTAATAGCGTAAGTAATAGCCCCACTAAGAACATTTGAACGAGCGTCATTCATTTCTCTTTCATTTTCTTCTGGATCAGCATCTGGATTAAAGACACTAGCTGCGCTTATCCCTTGAGGAATAGTTTTGGTTGGAATAACGTGAACTTTAATATCGCCTTCAAGGACATCGCTAGCTTGCATCGCTGCCATAATGATATTGCCATTATTTGGGAAGACAAAAACGTCTTTAGCGTTACATTTGCGAATAGCACTAACAATATCTTCAGTGGATGGATTCATTGTTTGACCACCGCTAACGATTTGATCAACGCCGATACTAGTGAATAATTCATCTAAACCAGAACCGCTAGAGATAGAAACCATCGCGTAGTCTTTTTGTGGTTCTTTATTAGATTCAGCTTCGCTAGCCCCAGCATGAAGTTTAGTGTGTTGTTCGGTCATATTCTCAATCTTAAGGGTTAAGAATTCACCATAGTTTTGGGCATAGTTTAAGACAACACCTGGAGTTAAAGTATGGATATGAACTTTAACGATATCTTCATCAGTAACTAAAACGATGGAATTACCACGAGATTCAAGAACGCTTCTAAATCTATTTTCATTAAAAACTTTCTTAGTAGCGTCAGGACCTAAACGCATAATGAATTCAGTACAATAACCAAATTCATCTTCATTATCCATATTGGCTGCAGCGCCAAAAATGACTTCTTTTTCTTCGGTTGATGTAGCAGCAGTCTTTTCAATGATAACGCCTTTAATCGCGCTTCTCATACCTTCGATAATGGTAACTAAACCTGTACCACCGGAGTCAACAACGCCAACTTCTTTTAAAACTGGTAATAAGTCAGGAGTTCTCTTTAAGGAAGCTTTGGCTTCGCTATAAAGAATATCCATGGCTTTTTCAATGGACATATCTTCCTTCACTTTTTCACTTAAAGCGGTCGAAGATTCTCTTATAACAGTTAAAATAGTACCTTCAACAGGTCTAACAACTGCTTGATAAGCAACATTAGAGGCATTAGTAAAAGCGTCTGCTAAATCAAGAACTTTAATAACTTTCTTTCCTTGTAAGGATTGAGCAAAACCTCTAAAAATTTGGGAAGTGATAACACCAGAGTTACCACGAGCGCCCATTAATAAGCCTTTTGAGAAAGTAACAGCAATAGCATGGACATCTTCATCCCCTCTATTCATTACTTCTTTAGCCCCACTAGTTAAAGTGAGGTTCATATTCATACCGGTATCACCATCTGGAACTGGGAAGACGTTTAAAGCGTCGATTTCTGGATAGTGATTGTAAAGATTGTTAGCGCCGCTAACAAACATATCCTTTAATAATTTACCATTAATACTACGCATAACTATTTCTTATTATTGATGTCTTGAGCGAACACGTGGAGTTTATAAACTTTAATGCCAAATGAACGTTCGAGATCATATTTAACTTTCTTCTGAACTTCAGATAAAACTTCGGTAATTTTAACATTAGGAGCAATAACTAAATATAAGGATAAGGAATATCCATTTTTCTCTTTATCAATAACGATACCTTTCGCAAAAGATTCTTTCTTTAAGATTTCTGCGATAACTTCATGGACACTGCTACGATTAGCAATACCAACAACACCATAACATTCTAAGGCAGCATCACCAGCTACACTTGCGATAGCATCGATACTAATTGATACTTGTCCAAATTTATTTTTCTTTGTTACTGCCATAATTACCTTTCTTAATATTAGCAATGCTAATATATCACAATTTCATATAAATACAAAACTAAAACGGTTACAAGCCTAATTTCTTTAATAGTTCTTCTTTATGATTTCCGTAAAATACGATGAGATGATTACCAAGAGGAGTATCTAATAAAGTTTTTAAGTTTTCCTTACTTTTCACCTTGATTTGAGTGCGGCATAAATTAGATTTATTTAAGTTTTCAGATATATTTCCTTCAATAAGAGTCATCTTAGTTAAGTTATTATTAAGTTTAAAGATAGTAACATTTTCTTCACTAAGTTCACCTTTAATCCCTAAACCAATTCCACTTTCAAAGTGGGTATCAAATTTAGAAGAATAAGACATTGATAAAGGAAGAGTGCAATGGGCTAAAACAATGTAGTTATTAATTACATTAATATAAGATGGATTACATTGGAAAGATTCTTCGTTTAAAAGCTTTAAAACATAGTGCATAGTGAGCATTGAAGGAACATCACCTTCACATGTCGCCGTGATACCTTCACTATTAAGTAAAGCAAGGGCTAAACAAGATGTATTTTTAATCGTGCCAAGTAAATCAAAGCAACGAACAGTTAAGCCGTTTAATTCGTATTTTTCTATTAAGGCTTTTAAAGCGCTATAAATATAAAGTGCGCCAATAATGGTCTCTTTCTTAATCTTCTCGTTTTCGTATTGATCAATTATTTCATTAGTGAAACTTGGAAGAATATGTTTTTCAATTTCACTCTTAAATTCTTCAAAAGTGATATCGATAAGTTCCGCGCCTGTTCTTTCTTTTACTTCCTTATAATTTGTTAAAGAAGCGATTAACCAATCAGATGGTTTACCAATAACGCCAAGCCTTTCATTTTTTAAATAATCATTCTTTTTAAATTCATAAGTAGAATCAATTTTATCTACGTAAAGATTTTTAACTCCTTTAATAAGTTCATCCATCTCTCCATGAATTAAATACGCTTCTAAATTATTATTTCTTAGAAAAGACATAATCTCTAAAACAGCGGGTAAAGAATTATTAGAAGATGTCGCAAGTAAAATATAAGGAGCAGAGTAATCTTTATATATCTTTTTAAATTTTTCTTCGCTACCACCTGATTCTATATAAAATAGAGGTGATCCAGAAGAACTTAAAACGATATTTTCTTTTTGAATTTCATATAGGAACTCCATCCTTTTCGTATCAAGTTCCTGATCGGCTAAAGCGATATCACTTCTAAGAAAAATAAAATTAATCTTATTCATTTCCATATATCTCCAGGATAATTATACCATAATTAAATGGGCTTAAAATAAAAAAGCCCGGCAGCTCGCTATTCTCCCTGATAAATCAGATACCTTCGCCACTACGGTGCTTAACTTCTGTGTTCGGGATGGGAACAGGTGTGTCCACCGCGCCATCACCACCAGACTTTTTTATTAGAGACTTTCGCTGTTCTCTGAAAACTAGATATTAATATAACACATGTTCCAATAATTATATACCCTTTATTTTACTCTTTTTGTAGATTCGTAAATCTTAAAATTTTATGAAATTAAGTCCTCGACCTATTAGTATCAGTCGACTGAATGCGTCACCGCACTTACATCTCTGACCTATCAACCCGCTAACATTGCGGGGGTCTTACTTCTTGCGAATGGGAAGTCTCATCTTGTGGCTGGCTTCACGCTTAGATGCTTTCAGCGTTTATCCATTCCATAGGTAGCTACTCGGCCATGCCACTGGCGTGACAACCGATAGACCATTGCTATGTCCATCCCGGTCCTCTCGTACTAAGGACAGATCCACTCAAACTTCCTGCGCCCACGACAGATAGGGACCAAACTGTCTCACGACGTTTTGA
>CAMOYS010000015.1 GCA_946630435.1 uncultured Caryophanales bacterium
CCCGTAAAGCTGGTGGTGTTACCCGTTCTCACTTAAGATTTGGTAAAACTCCAATTAGATCAACATATTATGTTGAAAACGCTGACTTTATCTCTTGTTCCCTCGATACTTATGTCTTCAAGTTCGATATGATCAAGAACTTAAAAGAAGGTGGTACATTCTTACTTAATACCGATATGGATGACGCTAAACTTATCGCTGCTCTTCCAAATCGTATGAAACATCAATTAGCCGAAAAACACGCTAAGTTCTACGTTATTGATGCTAATAAGATTGCTGCAGAAACTGGTATGGGTAGACATACAAATACCATTCTCCAAGCTTCCTTCTTCTATCTTAACCAAAGCATCATGCCATATGATGAAGCTAATAAGTGGATGAAGAAATTCGCTGCTAAGACATATGCTAAGAAGGGCGATGAAGTTGTCCAAAGAAACTACAACGCTATCGATGCCGGTACTGAAGGCTTAAGAGAAGTTAAAGTTGATCCAGCATGGATTAACTTATCAACTGCCCGTGTAAGAGAAACTACTGGTGATGAATACTTCGATTCTTATGTTAACGTTATTGGTACTCTTGATGGTGATACACTTCCAGTCTCCAAATTTAGAGAATTCGAATTACTCGATGGTACCATGAATAACGATATCACCTTTAAAGAAAAACGCTCTATCGCAGATAGAGTTCCAGTTTGGAATAAAGATGATTGTATCCAATGTAACCAATGTGCCTTTGTCTGTCCACACGCTACAATTAGACCATTCTTATTAACTGAAGAAGAATTAGCTAAAGCTCCTGAAATTGTTAAGAATGATGTCAAAGACGCTATCGGTGGTCCACAAGTTAAAGGCCTCAAATTCCGTTTACAAGTTTCTCCACAAAACTGCGTTGGCTGTGGTCTCTGTGTTAGCGAATGTATGGCCAATAAAGCAGGTAAGAAAGCTCTTGTTATGGGTGAAGCTAAAGAACAATTCCCACAAGAAGAAGGCGCTAACTACTTATATAAACACGTTGAATATAAGTCCTTATTCCCAACTAACTCTGTTAAGGGTGTCGGCTTCTTAATGCCATATATGGAAATCAGTGGTGCTTGCGCTGGCTGTGGTGAAACTCCATATTACCGTTTAGTTTCTCAATTATTCGGTAAAGATATGCTCGTTGCTAATGCAACTGGTTGCTCCTCAATCTATAGTGGTTCCACTCCACTTACCCCATTCTGCACTGATAAGAACGGACAAGGTATTGCTTGGGCTAACTCCTTATTCGAAGATAATGCTGAATTCGGTTATGGTATGAGAACTGCTACCGATTATCGTTTATCTCAAATTATCGATATCTTAGAACCAGCTTTAGCTAGAAGAGGTGTCGAAAAAGAACTTAAAGTTTGCATCCGTTCTTACTTAGAAAATATTAAGAACAAAGATGAAGCTCGTAAGATTATCCCAGAACTCGTTAGACTCGTTAAAGAATCTAAAGATAAAAAGGTTAAAGATGTTCTTACTTATGAACGTGACTTACTCGATAAATCCGTTTGGATCGTCGGTGGTGATGGTTGGTCTTATGATATCGGTTACGGTGGCTTAGATCACGTTATCGCAAACGATCAAGATGTTAACATCTTAGTCTTAGATACAGAAGTTTACTCCAATACTGGTGGTCAATCTTCTAAATCTTCTCAAACTGGTTCTATCGCTAAATTTACCGCTTCTGGTAAGACTGGTGAAAAGAAGAACCTTGCCCTTATCGCTATGAGTTATGGACACGCTTATGTTGCCCAAATCTCCTTAGGTGCAAACCCAATGAAAGCTATTCAAGCTCTTAAAGAAGCTGAAAGTTACAATGGTCCATCCTTAATTATCTGCTACGCTCCATGCGCTAACCATGGTATTAAAGGTGGCTTATCTAACTCTATGGCAGTTGAAAAACGCGCTGTCGAATGTGGTTACTTCACAACCTTCCGTTATGATCCACGTTTAGCTGCTGAAGGCAAACCAGCCTTACAACTCGACTGCAAAGAACCAGACTTCTCTAAATTCCGTGAATTCGTCATGGGTGAAACTAGATTCTCTCAACTTCCAAAGGTTAATCCAGAACACGCTGAAGAACTCTTACAAAAGAGTGAAAGATGCGCTAAGGAACGCTGGGAAAGAATCAAAAAATTCGGTTTATAATTTAACGAATTAACTATAATTGGCTCTAGGTTTATTCCTAGGGCCTTTTATATAAAAAAGATATAGGAACTCGGCTCTTTGGGACAATTTTTCCCAAACAGTTTAGTTCCTAGTTTTTATTTTGTGTTTCTTTTTGAGCGACTTTATTGAACATATTAAATTAATTGTGATACAATTACGCCACTATGGAAAATAAAGAAATATTCATTAAAGGCGCTAGAGAGAACAATCTTAAAAATATAGATTTATCTATCCCAAAATATACATTAACTGTTTTTACTGGACTTTCCGGTTCAGGAAAAACTACTTTAGCGTTCGATACAATTTACGCTGAAGGTCAAAGAAGATATGTAGAATCCTTATCTTCTTATGCTAGACAGTTTTTAGGTGGAATGGAAAAACCAGATGTTGATCAAATTACTGGTTTATCTCCAGCTATTTCAATTGATCAAAAAACAACATCTCATAACCCAAGATCTACAGTTGGTACAGTTACTGAGATTTATGATTATTTAAGATTACTTTTTGCCCGTGTTGGTGTTCCTTATTGTCCAAAACATAATGAACCAATTATTTCTTTTTCTCCATCACAAATGGCAGATATTGCCTTAAATTATCCTGAAGGAACTAAGCTAATGGTTTTAGCGCCTGTTGTCCATAATGAAAAAGGCACTCAAAAAGACGCTTTAAATAAAATAAGAAGCCAAGGCTTTGAACGTATTCGTTTAGATGGAACTATTTATCGTATAAGCGAAGTTCCTGAAATTGATAAGAATAAACGTCATAATCTTGAAATTGTTGTAGACCGTATTGTTATTAAAAAAGACATCAGAAGTCGTGTTGTTGAAGCTATTGAATTAGCGTGCGATTGGTCTAAAGGATATTGCGTCTTTTTAACCGATAACGAAGAAAGACTATTATCTCAACACCATTCATGTCCAAAATGTGGCTTTAGTGTTCCAAAACTTGAACCTAGATTATTTAGTTTTAACGCTCCACTTGGTTGCTGCCCAGATTGTAAAGGTCTAGGTATGAAACGAGAAGCGGATGTTCATGTTATTGTTCCTGATGAAAATTTATCTATTAATCAAGGTGCGATTCGTTATTTAAGAAACATCGTTGGCTCTAAAAACTTAGAGTGGCAAGAATTTGAATATTTATGTAACCAATATGGCATCGACTTAAATAAACCATACAAAGACTTAACTGAAAAAGAAAAACATATCGTAATGTTTGGTAGCGATAGACCATTTAAATATGAACTTACTTCAATAAATGGAAATAAGACTCATCGCAATGGCTTTATCGAAGGTGTTAAGTCTAGAATGGATCGTTTATATAATTCCACATCAAGTGAAATGATGAGAGAAATATATGAATTCTATATGAGAGATAGTGAATGTACTACCTGTCATGGAGCTAGACTTAATGACGCCGCTTTAGCGGTTAAAGTTAACGGCTTAAATATTTATGAAGTCACATGTCTTTCAATTGAAGAATTAATCGCATATATTCGCTCAGTTAATGACTCATTAAAAGAAAACGAAAGAGAGATTGCTAGACTTATTATTCGTGAAATTGATTCTAGAGCTACATTCTTAAATGATGTTGGCTTAGGTTATTTAACCTTATCAAGATATGCAATGACTCTTTCTGGTGGTGAAGCTCAAAGAATTAGACTTGCTACTCAAATAGGATCTAAGTTATCAGGTATTTTATATGTTCTTGATGAACCTAGTATCGGTCTACATCAAAGAGATAACGCTAAACTTATTAAGACCATGAAAGATATGGTTGCTTTAGGTAATACCTTAATTGTTGTAGAACATGATGAAGAAACAATGAGAGAAGCTGATTATTTAGTTGATATTGGTCCTGGTCCAGGTGTTCATGGTGGCGAAGTTGTCGCTAAAGGAACAGTGGAAGATATAATGAAAGAACCAAAATCAATTACAGGTCAATATTTAGCTCATAAACTATATATTCCAATTCCAAACGAAAGAAGAAAAGGAAACGGCAAATTCTTAACTATAAAAGGTGCGGAATGTAATAACTTAAAGAAAGTTGATGTTGACATTCCTTTAGGAAAATTCGTCGCAGTTACTGGTGTTTCTGGTTCTGGAAAATCTTCCTTAGTTAATCAAACTTTAGTTCCAGCGATTAAATTAGCGCTTAATCCAGAAGCGGATCTCCATCCAGGTAAACATAAAGCCATCTTAGGTTTAGAAAATATTGATAAAGTTGTTAATATTACCCAAGAACCTATTGGTAGAACTCCAAGAAGTAATCCTGCTACATATGTTGGTTTCTTTGATGATATTCGTGGTATTTTTGCTGAAACAATTGAAGCTAAAGCTAGAGGCTACACAAAAGGAAGATTCTCATTTAACGTTGAAGGAGGCCGCTGCGAACATTGTGGTGGTGCCGGCGTTAGATGTATTCCAATGAATTTCTTACCTGATGTTTACGTTAAATGCGACGAATGTAACGGTAAACGCTATAACGAAGAAACTTTATCTTGTTTATATAAAGGTAAATCAATTTATGATGTTTTAGAGATGACTGTCGAAGAAGCCCTTAAGTTCTTCGAGAATCATTCTGTTTTAAAAAGAAGAATCCAATCATTATATGATGTCGGTTTAGGTTATATTAAACTTGGCCAACAAGCTACAACCCTTTCTGGCGGTGAAGCGCAAAGAGTTAAACTTGCCTATGAACTACAAAAGAAGCCAACCGGTAAAACTTTATTTGTTCTTGATGAACCAACAACTGGTCTACATAGTGACGATGTTAAACGTTTAATTAGTGTTTTAAATCGTTTAGTGGATCATGGCGATACCGTTTTAATCATTGAACATAACTTAGATATCATTAAAGTTGCTGATTATATTATTGATTTAGGTCCTGAAGGTGGAAATAAAGGCGGCTATGTTTTAGCAACCGGTACTCCTGAAGAGGTTAGTAAGGTTAATAAGTCCTATACTGGCCAGTATTTAAAAGAAGTTTTAAAAGGAATCCATGAGTGATAGAGTATTTGTATTATGAATAGTCCTATTATGTTTATCATTGCACTAGTCCTAGGAATTGGAGTTTTTTCCTATTTAGCCTACTTCTTAGTGACTTATCTAAAGAAAAACCGTATTAAAAAAGGCGAAGAATGTTCTCTTCCAAAAGATATTTATAAGCGTTTATTAATTCTTATTTTATCCCAAGGTTTATTAACTATTGCATCTAGTTATGGCGCCGCAGTTTGGGGTGCTTGGAATTTAAGTGTTGGTGAACATTTTGAAATTATCTTTGGTTCTTATATCTTTGGAACCGGTTTTTCCTTACTCTTTACCGCGTTTGTTTTATATTTCTATCGTCCAACTTTAGTAGAAAAAGAAAGAAAATTTGTTCGTTATTCTTTATTTGGTTCAATTCCATTTGTAATCATTTTCTTCTTCTTAATGATGGACGCAATTGGAGCGCATTTAATTTATCCTCTTCCAAATGCCTTAGCTATTCCAGAAGGTTTAATTAACTATAAACAAAGTGGGTCATTTAAGATTCCGTTCTATGGCGTTGTAATTGTTTTTGGTGCGTCTCTTTCTTACTTTATTGGAGATCACTATTTCTATAAGAAATATGGTAAACACGGTTTACTTGATACATTATTTTTAACTGCTTTCCCAGCCGGTATTATAGGAGCAAGACTTTGGTATTGTTTAGTTCTTGAACCAGGTGTTTATCTTTCTAATCCTGCTCAAATCTTCCATATTTGGGATGGTGGTTTAGCTATTCAAGGTGGAGCGATGATGGGAATTATTGTTGGTATTTCCTTCATGCTTATCTTTAGAAGATATGTTGATATCCGTTTTGCAATGGATGTTTGTATTCCAACTATTTTAATCGCTCAAGCTATTGGTAGATGGGGCAACTTCTTTAACTGTGAAGTCCATGGTTTAGCGGTGGATATGGCTTCTTGGCAATTTTTACCAAGAGTTATCTTATATCAGCTCCAATTTTCTAGTAGCGCTCCATCACTTGTGGGGACAAATCAAATTTATGTTCCTTTATTCTTAATTGAATCTATTATCAATTTTGGTGGCTATTTCATTATTAGATACGCGACAAAACCACTTTGGAAATATCTTCCACTTGGTTTCCAAGCTTCTTTATATTTAGTTTGGTATGGTTTAGTTAGACTAATTCTTGAACCATTTAGATATGGTTATACTGGCACAACTGAAAGTGAAGCTTATGGCTATTCTCAATCATTTGTTACCGCAATTGTAATGATTAGTATTGGCTTATTAATGATTGGTGGCTTCTATTTATGGGCCTATTTAGAAAAGAAACACAAAAACTTAGAGCATATAAAAACCTTTAATTTAGATTAATGTTTAAACTAGTTTTATTTGATTTTGATGGTACAACCTTAGATAGCGATAACATGCTTGTCGCTACCTTTTTTGATTTATATAAGAAATACTATCCAAATAAAGAGTTTACTATTGAACACATTCTTACCTTTAGTGGTCCTCCAATGGAACAAACTTTAAGACAAGAATTCCCTGATTTAAAACTTGAAGACATTATGGCGGAATACCTTAAGGTTTCCATGGACTATTATCCAACCACAATTAAGTTATATCCAGGGGTAGAGGAATTACTTATCAAACTTAAAAAAGAAGGGATTTCTACCGGTTTATTTACTTCTAGAGGAAGATATACGACTGAATTTGCTTTCGATTTGCTTGGTATTCAAGGTTACTTTGATCATGTTATTTGTGGCGACGAAGTTAAAGAAAGAAAGCCATCACCAGAAGGTCTATTAAAAGCTATGGAGCATTTTAATATAATAAATAAAGAAGATGTGCTATACATTGGTGATAGTAATTTTGATTATCTAGCGGCAAGAAACGCTGGAATTAAATTCGCTATCGTAAACTGGTCCGCTCGAAAAGATACATTAGATGGTGAACCAGATTATGTTATAACAGACTTTAATAAATTCTTTGAGGAGGTAAATAACTAATGAAAACAAAAGTAGTTATTATCGGTGCAGGTATTGCCGGCATCACATTAGCGATTTATTTAAGAAGAGCTAATATCGATTTTGTTCTCCTCGAAGGAGATAAAGTGGGTGGAAAACTAAATATTATTAATAAGATTGAAAACTACCCTGGTTTATTATCAATAAGTGGGGAAGAATTAATTAATAATCTTAAACAGCAATTAGACTATTTTAAGATTGAAACAAGATATGGTTTAGTCCAAACAATCTTAAAAAATGAAGATGGCTTTGAAGTAAAAACCGATGTTGAATCTATTATTTCAAGTGTTGTTGTCGTGGCAACTGGTACAAGCGCACCTAAAGAAGAAATTGTTAATGAAACTAAGTATCGTGGTTTAGGCGTTAGCTATTGTGCTACATGTGATGGTAGTTTCTTTAAAGGTTTAGATGTTGCAGTTTATGGAAATAATAATGTTGCTATCGAAGAAGCTTTATACCTTTCAAACCTTGCCTCTAAAGTTTATTTCATCTCTAAAGATAACAAATTAATTGGTGATGAATTACTCGTTAAAGAATTAAGTGAAAAAGCTAATGTTATAGTTCGATTAAATGAGACTATTAAAGAAATCCGTGGGGATCTTTATGGGGTTAACGAGATTTTATTAGGTAATAATGAAGTACTTCCAGTTATGGGTGTTTTCCCTTATAGTGGTCATAAATCTAGCGCAGCTTTCTTAGCAAACTTATCCCCAAAAATGAATAAAACATTTTTAGTGGTTAATGAAGATTTTATGACTTCTATCCCAGGATTATACGCGATTGGCGATTGTATTGATAAGAAAGTAAGACAACTCGCGACAAGTGCAAACGATGGAGCGATTGCTTCTTCAACAATTCAATCATATTTAAGGACTTTAAAATAAAATGAAAGATATCATCATACTTTATTCCAAAAACAAAAAGATTTGCGAAGTTGCATCTAAAGTTTTAGAGTCGCTTGGTTATACTGAACGTCTTTTAGTAGAAGGCTTAAGTGTTTTTCATGATAAAGAATTTGTAGTGAGTACTAATCCGGAAATTATTAAAGTTTATCGTCGTATTAAAGATGATGAGGAAAATGATATTTCCTTTATCGGTTTTGATGATTCATCTTTACCTTATAGCGAACAGATATATAACGCTAGAAACCACTTAACTCATTATTTTGATGGTTTATTCTTCTCTGCTAAAGATGTTGAAGATGTTTTAACTTTAATTGTGAAAGCTAAAAGAGAACATAAACAAATGATTATGTTAGAGTCATTTGGTTTTAAACTTGGGAACCCAATTGATGTTGATTTAGTTATCGATGCTAGAGTTCTTCCGAATGCTTTCTGGGTTGATGAATTAAGAAATAAATGTGGTTTAGATAAAGAAGTTCGCGATTTCGTTTTAAATGGTAAAAATGCGATGGAATATGTTCACCATGTTGAAAACTTCCTTTCTTATTATTTTGAAAATATGGAGAAAAGAAGTAAAAGAATGCCTTTAGTAGGTATTGCTTGTACAGGAGGGCAACATCGTTCCATCACATTAACGGAATACTTAAAAGATTATTTTTCACCTAAATATATTGTCTATACCAAACATAGAGAAATTAATCGATTTTTATGCAAGAAGTAGTGTCTTTTACTCAATTCGTCAAAGAAGAAATTGTTGCTTTAGATTTCACTCCTGAACATCTAAGAGCAATTCTTTCAGCTTTTATTCGAATTAATGGAAGTCTCAATTTCTCTAATAAAAATGAATCATTGATTATTCGAACTGAAAACGCAAAGATTGCTAAATTCATCTATTCCTCAATTGAGAAAGTATATGGCTTAGTTCCTCATTTTTCTTATACGAGAATGATGAACTTTAAAAAGCGTATTTCTTATAACGTAATTATTGATACTGAAGCGGATTACATTCTAGGGGATTTAGAAATAGATTTCTTAGAAGGTAAGATCCATAAAAATATTATTAATAATGATGATATGATTGCAGGTTATTTAACTGGTGGCTTTTTAGCTAGTGGTTCAGTTAATTCTCCTGAAAAATCTAATTATCATTTAGAAATCGCTTTAAACGATGAAAACTATGCAAAATGGTTTGCTCGTTTATTTGTTAAATATCATGGCGGACAATTCAATGCAAAAATAGTTAAAAGAAGAAATCAATTTGTAGTTTATATTAAGCGTAGTGATCAAATTGCAGACTTTTTAATTTTAGTAGGGGCAACTGACTCCGCATTAAAGTTTGAAGACGTTCGTATTGAAAGAGATTTCTCCAATAATCTTAATAGATTATCAAACTTAGATACCGCTAATTACGCAAAGACATCAAGTGCCGCTCAGGAACAATTATTGGATATTAAAATTATCGATACTGTTTTAGGTCTTAAAAACGTTATGAATCTTAAACAAAGAGAATTAATGAAGTTAAGACTTGAAAACGATGATGCCTCATATCAACAATTAGCAGATCTATTATCAAATAAACTTGAATCAAAAATATCTAGAAGTAATGTTGCTCATCTATTTAGAGCAATTCATGAAATGGCAGAACATTATAAGGAGGCATATTATGACAAGCAGTGAATCATTAGGAAAACGCGTTAAGTTTTTGCGCAAACAATTAAGACTTTCTCAACTCGAATTATCTATCGATTCAGGGGTCAACAAAAACTACATTTGTGATTTAGAGAAAGGCAGAAGAAATCCAACCCTGGATGTTTTAGAGCGTATCGCTGATGCGCTAGGTGTCTCTTTAGAAGGCCTTTTTAAGGGTGTTGAATCAATTCCAGGTTTATAAATAAAAATAACAAAAAATATATAGGAAATCGGCTCTTTGGGAAAATTTGTCTCAAACGAGCCATTTTTTATGAAAAATTTTTACGAATTTGTTTGGTTGTTTTCTATTAATTATCTATAATTATAGACGGCAATATAAAAAGGAGGACATTATTTATATGTCAGTAAAAGTTGCAATTAACGGATTTGGACGTATTGGCCGTTTAGCCTTCAGACAAATGTTTGGTGCCGAAGGATATGAAATCGTCGCAATCAATGACTTAACAAGTCCAAAGATGTTAGCAAACCTATTAAAATATGACACCGCTCAAGGTGGTTATGCCGGTGTCTTCGGAGAAAACTTACATACAGTTTCTTCAAAAGAACCTGTTTTAGCAGAAGATGGTAAGACCGTCGTCGTTCCAGGTTCCATTACAGTTGATGGCAAAGAAATCACAATCTATGCCGAACCAAAAGCCCAAAATCTTCCATGGGGCAAACTCGGTGTTGATGTTGTCTTAGAATGTACAGGTTTCTACTGCTCTAAAGAAAAATCACAAGCTCACATTGATGCTGGTGCAAGAAAAGTTGTTATTTCCGCTCCTGCAGGTAAAGATTTACCAACTATCGTCTACAGTGTTAATGAAAAGACTTTAAAACCAGAAGATACAATTATCTCTGCTGCTAGCTGCACAACCAACTGCTTAGCTCCAATGGCCAAAGCTCTTAACGATGCTTTCCCAATTCAATCTGGTATCATGACCACAGTTCACGCTTATACTGGTGACCAAATGATTCTTGATGGTCCACATCGTAAAGGTGACTTAAGACGTGCTCGTGCTGGTGCTGCCAACATTGTTCCAAATAGCACTGGTGCTGCAAAAGCTATCGGTTTAGTTATTCCAGAATTAAATGGTAAACTCATTGGTTCTGCTCAACGTGTTCCAGTCTTCACCGGTTCCACAACTATCTTAATCGCAGTTGTTAAAGGTAAAGATGTTACACCAGAAGCAATCAATGCTGCTATGAAAGCACAATCTAGTGCTTCCTTCGGTTACACTGAAGAACCACTCGTCTCCTCTGACGTCGTCGGTATGAGATTCGGTTCCTTATTCGATGCAACCCAAACAATGGTTACCAAAATTGAAGAAGGTTTATATCAAGTTCAAGTCGTCGCTTGGTACGATAATGAAAACTCTTATACTTCTCAAATGGTCCGCACCATTAAATACTTCTCTGAACTTAAATAATTACTAAAGTAAAAAGATCAGGGTAGCATTACCCCGTGAAGCAATTCACAATAGCGCCCTTTATGGGCGCTTTATTAATAAATAGGAGAAAAATATGTTAACTGTAAAAGATTTACAAGATTTACATGGCAAGAAAGTTTATGTCAGAGTCGACTTCAACGTTCCACATAAAGGTGAAGTTATCTCCGATGATAATCGTATTCGTGCTGCTATTCCAACCATCGCTGATTTACTTAAAAAAGGCGCAAGAGTTGTCTTAATGTCTCACTTAGGTAAAGTTGATTGGAAGAAACTTAAAAAAGGTGAAAAGACCCAAGAAGATATCGATGGTCAAATGAAGAAAAACGACTTATCCATCGCTGTCAGCCCACTTAAAGCTCACTTAGAAGCTGCTTTAGGTCACGAAGTTAATGTCTCCTTCTCTAAAGAAAATAGAGGAGAAGGTTTAGCTAAAGCTGTCGCTGCATTAAAAGATGGTGATGTCTTACTTGCTCAAAATACTCGTTACCTTCCAGGTGAAGAGAAGAATGATCCAGAATTAAGCAAAGAATGGGCTTCTTTAGTCGATGTCTTTGTTATGGATGCTTTCGGTAGCGCTCACCGCGCTCACGCTTCTACTTATGGCGTTCCAGAATGCTTAAAGGCAGAAGGCAAACCAGTTGCATGTGGTTACTTAGTCCAAAACGAAGTTGAAAAACTTATGAGATGTGTCGAAGTTAAAGACGAAGATAGACCATATGTTGCTATTTTAGGTGGCTTAAAAGTTACCGATAAGATTCAAGTTATCGATACATTACTTAAAAAATGCGATTACATCATTATTGGTGGTGCTATGAGCTATACATTCAAGAAAGCTCAAGGCGAAGAAATTGGTTCCTCATTCTTAGATGAAGGTGCCTTAGATTACGCTAAGAAGTGCTTAGAAGAAGCTCATGGCCGCATTATCCTTCCAGTTGATGCTGTCGTCACTGATTCCTTTGAACCAGTTGAAGGTAGATTAATCAAAGTTGTTGAAGGTAATATCCCAGAAGGCGTTGAAGGTGTCGATATCGGTCCTAAATCCGCTAAGAAGTTCGCTGAAATCATTGCTAAAGCAAAAATGGTTTTCTGGAACGGACCAATGGGTGTCTTTGAACAAGCTGAATTCCAAGAAGGAACTAAAGCTGTTTGCGAAGCTATCCGTGATTTAAATGGTAAAGCTTTCACCGTTTGTGGTGGTGGTGATAGTGCTTCTGCTGTTAAACAATTTGGTTATAAAGCAGACTTCTCCCACGTTTCTACCGGTGGTGGTGCCTCATTAGAAATGATTCAAAACGATGGTCATTTACCAGGCGTTGATATCTTAAAATAGGTGATACTTATGCGTAGAAAATTATTATTTGGTAACTGGAAAATGAACAAAACCCGCGAAGAAGCTAAAGCTTTCGCGGAAGAAGCCAAAGAATTAGATAGATTCGCTAAAGCACACGATATCGATATTGGTGTTGCTCCAACATTCTTATCTTTATGTGGTGTTAGAAAAGTTAATCCAGATCTTTGTGTGGCCGCTCAAAACTGTCACTTTGAAGATCATGGTGCTTTTACTGGCGAAATCTCTATTCCTATGCTTTTAGATTTAGGTGTTACCTGGTGCATTATTGGTCACTCCGAAAGAAGAACATATTTCGGCGAAACTAACGAAGCTTGCAATAAAAAGCTAAAAGCTTTATTCGCTAATAACATGACTCCAATCTATTGTGTTGGTGAAACTTTAGCGGAATTCGAAGCAAACAAAACTAAAGATGTCATTAAAGAACAAGTCTTAGTTGGCTTAGAAGGTTTAACTAAAGAAAACGTTAAGAAACTCGTTATCGCTTATGAACCAGTTTGGTCCATCGGTACCGGTAAAAACGCTTCTACTGAAATCGCAGAAGATATCTGTGGTTACATCCGTGAACTTGTTAAAGGTGTCTTTGGTGAAGAAGCTAGTGAAGAAGTTAGAATTCTTTATGGTGGCTCTGTTAAACCAGAAAACGTCAAAGCTTATTTAGGCGAAAAAGACGTTGATGGCGCCCTTGTCGGTGGTGCATCCTTAAAGGTTGAATCATTCCGTCAACTTATTGAAAACATTCTTTAATAATTTATAATTATTAGATTTATTGAAAGGAGGATAACTATGGCTACTTTAGCTAATAACTATGTCGATGAATATAGTGGTTCAAAGTTCATCGCTAAAACATTTCTTTTCATGTTTATTGCTTTACTTTGGACAGCTGTTGTCTCTTTAGGTTTAGGGGCCTTATTTACCTATTTACTTTTAGGACCAGATCGCGCAGTTAGTGAAACTGCTACAAACGTTTTTCTTGGTCTTATGATTGGTTCAGCGGTTGTTGTTTTAATAATGACTTTATGGATTCAATTATCTCTTCTTAGAGGAAAACACTCGTTAGTAGTTCCTTTTGCATTATATGCAACTGCGATGGGAGTTTTGTTATCCTCCTTCACTTTATATTTAGATTTCTATACCTTAGCTTTAGCGGTGGGATTAACTTCTTTAATCTTCGGCTTAATGGCCTTAATTGGCTTTTTAGGTGGAGACCGTATTAAAGCCTTTGGAATGATAGGTATAGGTCTACTTTTTGGAGCGATTATTCTCTCCTTATTTGCCTCATTAATCTATTTCTTTAACTGGGGTGTTGGCTATTATTTAAATCTTGGCATCAGTGCGATTATGTTCTTAGCAATTATATTAATCACTGCTTTTGACGTATATCGCATTAAAAAGATCGCGGAAAGCGGTTATGGATCAAAGAATTTAGCCCTTTATTGTGCTTTCTCTTTATATGTAGATTTTATCTACATTTTAATCCGTATCCTCTCTTTACTTGCCAGAAACAGGAACTAGTTATTATGGAAAAAGCTACTGTTTATTTTATAAAAGAAATTACTCCTGATTCATTAGTGAGAATTTATGATGCGCTTGGAGTAAAACTCCACGGCAATATCGCGGTCAAGATTTCCACTGGTGAAATGGGCGGACATAATTATCTTAAGCCAGAACTTATTGGTAAACTCGTCGATAAACTTAACGGCACAATTGTTGAATGTTGTACCGCTTATGGTGGTTCCCGCCAAGACAAAGCTAAACACTGGGAAACAATTAAAAATCATGGATTCACTCCTCGCTTTAAAGTGGATATCATGGATGAATTTGGTGAATTCTCTATCCCAGTCGAAAATGGTTTCCATCTTAAAGAAGATATCGTTGGAGAACATTTAAAGAATTATGATTCCATCTTAATGCTTTCTCACTTTAAAGGTCATCTTATGGGTGGCTTTGGTGGGGCATTAAAAAATATGTCGATCGGTATTGCTTCCACGAGTGGAAAACTTAACATCCATTCCGCTGGTCGAACATTAGATCAAGAAGATACTTGGGCTCATCTTCCAAAACAAGATGATTTCCTTGAATCAATGGCGGATGCTTGTGACGCGGTTATCCATTATATGGGTGCAAAAAATATCGTTTATATTAATGTTGCTAACCGTTTAAGTGTTGATTGTGACTGCGATTCTAATCCACATGAACCAGAGATGGCTGATTTAGGTATCTTTGCCTCTTTAGATCCTGTCGCTCTTGATCAGGCCTGCTATGACGCAGTTAAAAATGCTTCTGATCCAGGTAAGGCTGCTTTAATTGAAAGAATGGATTCTAGACACGCTATTCATACAGTTGAAGCAAGTGAAAGCCATAAACTTGGAACTAGAGAATATCAAATTGTTGAACTTAAATAAGGAGAGAATAATTACTATGAAGTTTTACAAATGTATGCACTGTGGGAAAATCATCGCTTTAGTTAACGATGTTAAAGTCCCAACCATCTGCTGTGGTGAAGCAATGAAAGAAATCGTTGCAAACACCCAAGAAGCTGCTTTAGAAAAACATATTCCAGTCTTTGAAGTAAAAGATAATATTGTTTATGTTGAAGTAGGTTCTACCTTACATCCAATGCTTGAAAATCATTACATTGAATGGGTTTTACTTGAAACCAAAAATGGAAATCAAAGAGTAAGACTTAATCCAGGTGATGAACCAAAAGCGAGATTCGCTCTTCTTCCAGGGGATGAAGTAATCGCTGTTTATGCTTACTGTAATCTCCATGGACTCTGGAAAGCATAGTTAGAATAATTTGAACAGTATATGAGCGTGCGCGTATATGCGTGCGCTTTTTCTATTAAATAAGTGCGTAGAAAATAATAAATAAAGAAAATACGAATTTATCGAACTTATTACGCATACGTAAGCGCATAATAACGCCCACGCGAAAAAATATTTTATTTTTCTCTTGCACGCATTAAAAATAGGTGTATAATCTTCTCTCAGTGCGGTGGAAATAAACCTTCACTAGCACTGAAAAATCAAATAGCGTTTCTAAGCGTAAAAAAACTTCAAAATGTTGTTGACACGATATTAATAGAAATGCTATGATAACAAAGCGCATGTTCGAAAGGACAATAGACTATACTAGCGTATAGGGCGCAAATGATCTTTGAAAACTGAACAGATGTACAAAACACAATTAACGTCAATTTTTTTAAATTCAATAAAACCAGAAATAATTTTGAACTAAGATATATAACTTTTTGAGAGTTTGATCCTGGCTCAGGATGAACGCTGGCGGCGTGCCTAATACATG
>CAMOYS010000016.1 GCA_946630435.1 uncultured Caryophanales bacterium
ACTAGAAAACAAAAAATGCTCGATGCTATTAACCTAGTCACTAATATTGTCTTAATTATTTTTGGTTCCATTGTGGCAATTATTGAATATTCTAATTTCGTTCAAGACAATAACCTTGGTATTATTTATGGCTTAAGATTTGCTATTGGTTTAGTAGTGATGGTGGCAGCTATTCTTAAACTCATCTATTTCTTCATCTCAAGAAACAGTGAATCCATCCGCAAGATTTATAGCACCATCACCTTACTTACAATCATTTGCATTTCTGTTTACCTTGCTATGTTTATTGTTCATGAAGCAATGATTTCTTATGGAGAAAACAAGGTTCCATCTATTCATCTCTTCTTATTCGTTGGCTCAATCTTAGTGTTTACTATCCTTTCTTATGTTTCTCCTCGTTCAAATATTGAAGAGAAAAAAGAAAAAAATACCGAAGAAATTGAAGTTATTAACCAAGAAGAAAATAAATAAAGGTTTAACTTTGTTAAAAAGTATATATGGGTTCATTATTGAGCCCTTTTCTTTTTCTTAAGAAAGCCGTTACATAAATTAATATTTTGTATTACAAAACTAATTGAAATATAATTTCCCTTACGACTATGGCAACGATTAAATTAGATCAAGTTTCAAAGATTTATAATAACGACGGCGCTTCCGCTGTTGGTATTCAAAACATTTCCCTAGAGTTAAACCTAGGTGAATTTGTCGCGATTACTGGTGAATCTGGTTCAGGTAAATCCACTTTCTTAAATGTTGTTTCAATGATGGACACATATGAAGAAGGTGAACTTTTTATTAATGACAAATCTACAGTTGAATTCACAAAAGCAGATTTCGCTAATTATCGTTCCAATTATGTTTCGTTTATTTTCCAAGAATACAATCTCGTGGATTCTTTCACTGTTTTAGATAATGTTATGCTTCCTTTAATCTCTCGTGGTTATAAGAAACAAGAAGCTAAAAAGATCGCTAAAGACGCTATTTCTAAGGTTGGTCTTGATAAAGTTATCAGACATAAAGCAACTCATCTTTCTGGTGGTGAAAAACAAAGGACAGTTATTGCTAGAGCTTTAGTTAGTGATACACCAATTATTGCTTGTGATGAACCTACAGGTAACCTTGATAGCGAAACCGCTAAATCAATCATTAATCTTTTAGCGAAAGTCGCTCCTAATAAATTAATCTTATTTGTCACCCATGATTATCAATCAATCTCTCATGTTGCGACTAGACATATCATCTTAAAAGACTCTCATCTTGAAAGTGATACGATGATTCAAAAACCAGAAAAGATTGAACTTCCTCAAGAAGAAAAAAGAAATCATGCTTCTATTTTCCAAAGCATCTTATTAGGATTGAAAGATGTTATTTCTACTCCTAAGAAATCCACATTATCTTTCTTAATTAGTTTATTAATTTCCTTATCTTCAATTGCTATTCTTTCTGGAGCGTTCGCACTTATCGAACCTGCTAGTGAACAAATCACTACTGTTAATTCTACTTATGCAGAAAAGAATCACTCTAAAAATAGAGCAGCAGCATTTGGAAAAGGTAAAAACGGCGCAGAACTCAAGGATTTTACTGTAGATTCTGATGTTTTCGTTGATGTTGGTAACATCGTTTCTAGCCAATATAGTACAGTTATTAGAACTGACATGAACTTTGAGGCTAGTGAAATCAACATCCCTCATAAAGGTGATGAAATGATTAAGATTAGAGAAGACAATCACGAACCAACTGCGGTTAATGAATGTGCATTAGGTGTTTCTAAAAAAGTATTTAATTCCTTTGTTTCCCAAGCCTATGCTTACGATTATTTCTACAAACATTTCTTAACTAAAGCAGGTTTTGCTTCTAATGTTACTGTTACTCCAAATGGTATAACTGGAACTAACTTCTCTTATAAACCTACAGCTGTTTATCTTATTGATAATGATAATGAATTTGATTATTCCTTAATCCTTTCATTAAAGGCCATTAAAGCTCTCCATAATAGTCTCTACGATATCTATAAGAATAGTAGTGATTTAATTAATCCAAGCGCTAAAGATGATTATGTTGGAGAAGCTACATATTCTGTTGCGGATTCTAATATTGTTTATAACTCCGCTTACGATACTTTCATTGAAGTTATTGATTTTACTAAAGTTTATTTACCAACATCTCGTATGGGATTTGATTTAGAAATCTCATTTAGAAACTCTACTGTTACTGTTCCTACTGAAGACATTGTTTATAATGACTCCCTTCCAGGTGTAGTTCTTTATAAATCATCATTCTTAAGATACTTTGCTGATGAATATCAAATGGCGTCTTATTACACAAATGACTATAGTAAGACCGATAGTATTGTTTCCTCATTACAAAGTAATGAATTCATTGCGTATAAGGCTAGTATTCCACAAAGTAGAGAAGTTAAGATTAGTGATCATGGTTATGAAAGCTTACTTATGATGGTGGGCTATGCTGTTGTCTTTACTGCTGCGGCTATCTTAATTGCCTTCCTTGGTTCACTTATCTTAGGTGTTATTTATAATTCTCAAAAGAAAGATTACGCTATCTTCTCTTCCTTATCTTTCTCAAGAAAAGAGATTAGAGTAATCAACTTTGTTGAAATATCTTCATTCTTTATCGTTACTTCTCTATTCTCATATTTCCTTATGTTCTTTACATCAGGAGCGTTAGGTAATTACTTTGGCGATTTAGCTATCTTTGGTGGTTTAGATAATGCTTTAGCAGCGACAATGGAAGGCTTAGCGACAACTTTACAATCTATTTATCGTTATGTAACCACTCCAATATTTATCGTTGCATTCTTCTTATTTAACTTATTATTCGCCTTCCTTGTTTCAACATGGATTATGAATAAATTTGACCGCAAGACACTTGCTAATAACCTTCGTAAAGGAGGTGAACTCTTATGATAAAAGTAGAACATTTAAATAAGTACTACAATAAGGGCAAATCCAACGAGATTCATGTTATTAATGATGTGTCTTTCGAATTCCCTGAAAAAGGATTTATCACTATTTTAGGTAAATCTGGTTCAGGTAAAACAACCCTTCTTAATGTTATAAGTGGTCTTGATTCCGCTGACAGTGGAACTATTTCATATCGCCAAGGCTTAAAGGTCTTTGAAAAATATGAAATGGGTAGAATGGATCATTTTAGAATCAGAAATATTGGTTACATTTTCCAAAACTATTTAATCCTTCCTGAAGAAACAGTCTTTGAAAATGTTGATGATTCTTTGAAACTCTGTGGTATTCAAGACGCTAAAGAAAGAAAAATTAGAACTAACGCTGCTTTAAAAGCGGTTGGTATGTCTAAATATAGACGTAAATATTGTTCGGCCTTATCTGGTGGACAAAAGCAAAGAGTAGGTATTGCCCGTGCTCTTGCTAAGATGCCTAAGATTATTATCGCTGATGAACCTACTGGTAACTTAGATAGTGAAAACTCAATTGAAATCATGAGAATCTTAAAAGATATCTCAAAGAACTATCTTGTTGTCATGGTTACCCATAATGAACGTTTAGCGTGGGCTTTTGGTGACCGTATCATTAACTATAAAGATGGTAAGATTATTTCCGATGTTTTAAATGATGAAAACACTAAAAAGTCTTATGAACTTGGCCGCCCAAGAAAAGAAGATAACATCCTTTATTTAAGTGATTATAAAGAGAACAAATTAGAAAAAGATGGCGTTTCTGCTAGTGTTTTTGCTGCTGATCCATCTAAGATTAACCTCAATATTAAAATTATTGAAAGAGACGGAAAACGTTATTTATTTGTTGATGATGAAAACATTATTATTAACGATCGAATGATGGAAATTGTTGATAAACGTCCTGAAGTATTAGAAGAAGATAAGATTGAAGAAAAAGGTTCAACATTTGATGCTTCTGGCTTTACTAAAGTTAATAGACATCCAGTGCCATTCTTCACATTATTTAAACAAGCCTTCTTTAATTTCTTCCATGAAAAGAAGATGAGAACTGGCGCATTTAAAGTTTTATCCGCAATCCTTGGTGTTGGTTTAGCGGTTGTCGCTATTGTTACATATTTTACTTTCTACACTGCGGATTATTCTAATGCCCAAAGAGCTTTAGATACTGATTCTTATTCATTAGGTTACGCTAATTCAGATGTTACTATTCCAAAGACATTTGATTCTAATTTATTTACTGAAGCTGTTACTAACCAAGAGGAAAGTGGAATTACTGGTATTGTTACCTCTTATACAATCAATGCTTATAACTTTGGTTTAGGTAAAGTTACTGGTGTTTCTGATTCTTATGCCTGCGCAGCGATTAGAATCCCACAAGTTAATGGCGAAAACCCATCTCCAAGATATGGTAGTAAGCCAGATCTTAATGGAATTATGGTTTCTACAGGTGCGATTGATTTAGCAATGCCTGAATTTACTAAACGTGGTTATAAATATGAATCATTATTAGGAAAAAACTTCTTATCCTCAACTGGAACTAGACTTTATAACAATTCATCCGACGTTTCTCCAGTTATTGCTGGTATTGTTGATGAATATAAGCCATATGTCTATCTTTCTAACGAAGGCGCTGTATCTCAATATGACGCTTTAATTGGAACACATACTTATATTCCTGATATTTATGGTCGAAATAGAAGAATCTCCTTCTCTTTACTTGAAAGAATTAACTTTATGAGTAGAGATGAAGCTAGTTATACTGAGGCAATTACAGGCACAAGAAATGCTGCTTCAATTAACGTTATTATTTCTAGTGCTGCCGAAAATTTATTTAATGAAGACTTTGCTGTTGATAGAAACTTCTATAATGTTGTGGGTGTCTTCGAAAGTAATGAAAATATTGCCATCTTTGATGAAGATAGCGACTTTGAAGCATATCAAGAACTTGAAGGTGCTGATTCTCTCCTCGCTACTAGATTCTATTCTGAAGTTCCAGTTGGACTTGAATTAGCTGATGGAAGACTTCCAACTAAACCAAATGAATTCTTAGTTAGTGAAAATAACACGATTGATGATGATTCAATTGTTGGCCACTATAAGAAGGCTGATCATAATATCGGTGTGGTTTATACCTCAATCTATACTTCTATCGTTAATAACTATGAACAAATTAGAAACTTGCCTGGTTCATACTATGGTGTTATTTCTGAAAACTTCTCTTCAAGTTATAAGACAAGCCTTTATGTTAAAGACTTTGCTAAAGCAGATAAATACTTAAAGAATATTGAAGAATATTATCAATTAGTCACTACGACTGATGCCTTAAACGAAGCTAATAATAAAACCTTAAACAGTGATTCTAAGATTATTATGTTAGCTGTTTGCGGTGGTATCTTAGTCTTAATGTTTGCTATTGTTACTATCGCTACTAGAAGTAATATGATTAGACAAATCTACACTATTAGTGTTTTCCGTTCTTTAGGCGCTTCAAGAAAAGACTTACATAAGATGTTTATCGCTAAAGATCTTGTTTCATTCTTACTTACTATGTTTAGCGGTATTGTTGTAACTTATGTCTTATCTTGGATAATCTTAGGTTCACTTGGTTTATACCTTGCTCCATTCTGGTTATTCATCATAACCTCAATCTTAGCTTATGGTTTAAGCTTATTAGGAACAATGATTCCACTTTGGGGCTTACTTTCTAAAACACCAACTAAGATTTCTACTAAATATGATATCTAGTCTCTCAATTGAGAGACTTTCTTTTATTTAAGTTGATAATAGTTAAATTTACTAATATCATTTTGATATATGGAAAAACCATTAGCAGATCAACTTAGACCATCATCTTTAGATGAAGTGGTAGGACAAAAACATTTATTAGGCAAAGATAAAATCTTTCGTAAGGTTATATCTTCAAATAAGATACCTAATATGCTTTTCTATGGCCCTCCAGGCGTTGGAAAGACCACATTAGCTAATATAATTGCGAATAACGCGAACATGACTTTATATAAGCTAAATGGAACGAATGCATCCACTAGTGATATTAAAGATGTGATTAAAGATGTTAATTCTGTTTTCTCTACAAATGGAATCCTTTTATACCTTGATGAAATTCAGTATTTAAATAAAAAACAACAGCAGAGCCTGCTTGAATTTGTGGAAAGCGGAGATATCACTTTAATTGCCTCTACCACAGAAAATCCATATTTTTATGTATATCCGGCCTTACTTTCTAGATGTACAGTCTTCGAATTCAAGGCTTTAAACATTGATGATATTAAAGAAGGACTTTTAAACGCTTCTAAAAAGATTAAGGTTACATTTAAAGATGACGCTTTAACTAAATTAGCAATTGCCTCAAATGGTGATATGAGAAAGAGTTTGAATAACCTTGAGTTTTTAGCGAATTCTTTAAAGAAAGGTAAAAACGAAATTACTCCTGAGATGGTGGATGAACTTTGTTCAAAAGCTAATATCAGTTACGATAGAGGGGAAGATCATCATTTTGATAATTTATCCGCCTTTATGAAATCTCTTAGAGGTAGTGATCCTGACGCTGCTATATTTTATCTAGCTAAACTACTTGAAGGTGGTGATTTAATCGCTGCTAGTAGAAGATTATTATGTTCAGTAAGTGAAGATGTAGGTTTAGCTTATCCTCAATTAATTCCTATTGTTAAAGCATGCGTTGATAGTGCTCTTCAACTAGGTATGCCTGAAGCAAGACTTCCTTTAAGTAATGCTGCTATTTTAATAGCCAACGCTCCAAAATCTAATTCCGCTTATTTAGCAATGGATGCTGCTATTAGTGATATTAATAAAGGAAAAGGTGTTGGAGTTCCAAGAGCGTTACAAAATACTCACTTTGATGGAGAAGACGCTTTAGTTAAAGGCCAAAATTATAAATATCCACACGATTTCCCAAATCATTATGTTAAACAACAATATCTTCCAGATGATTTAAAAGATAGAAAATATTACGTTCCTCAAGATAACAAGAACGAACAATTAACCAAAGAATATTGGGAAAAGATTAAAAAGTAATTATTTATTAATTGCTATTACGTCTACTAACATTTCTTCTTTAGTCCCGCCGGCATGGTGGGCTTTTAAATGAGAGAAGCCAGTTTTGTATTCTAGACTATATTCTTTTATTGCTACAGCAACAAAATCTCCTAAGAAACCATCTACTACTTCATTTGGGACTTTTTTCCCAAAGAGGCCATCTCTTATATACTTATCTTTCGAAAATAGCTCAAATTTATCACCTAAATATGTATTAAACAATGTTTCAAATTCTTCTTTTTTATCCTCTTTAATAAAGAAGTTACACGCTCTTCCTTCTAAAGAGAACGGTCTAATACAGCAGTCTTTTAAATCTGGATAATCATCTAATGAAAGATAAGTGACATCATGGAAACCATGGTCAGCAATAATGATTGTCAAAACATCTTTATTCTTTTTAGCGTATCTTTTAATAACTCTTTCTATCTTTCTCACATAGCGTTTCGATTTATGATGATAAACGCCTTTTTCATGAAGAATCTTGTCTGGCTTATTCCAATAAGCATAAACAAAGCCATCATCTTCTTTCTTAACCGTTTTAAAGGCTTTTTTAACGAATAAAGATAAATATTTAGAAGTGAAAGAAGGATCTAAAGGTGCGCCTTGAAGCATATGGGCGATTTCTTTGTTATTTCTTTCATTAATTCTTTTAATTATTGGAGTATAAGGAGAAACTTCTTCTAAAAGAAGAGGAAGTGGCATATGTTCTTTAGTAACGGTATTAATATTCTTAAAGACTTTAACATTAGCGTCGATATTTTTAAAATATTGAACCCAGCCAAGCCAACCAGATTCAATTGGATATTCTGCACTTAAAAATGCTGAGGTTGCTGCAACAGTGGTTGGAGGGAAAGTCGATGTTATTGTAGTGACGACATTTTGTCTAAATAAACCATCTTCTTTTAAATGGGTATTAACGATGTATTGACCCATCCCATCAAATAAAAAAACCACAACATGTCGTTTATTTTCCATAATTTTATCGATTTCAGGAATAGTATTGTGGAGTGGTTTAACATTAAAATGCTTAAGAATAGAATTGCTTAAGTTAACTAGTGAGTTATCGTAATCAGGTCTATACATTATGGTAACGGGAAATGAGAGGTTAATTCGATAACTTCATTTTTTATCCTTTCTAACTCACTTTCATTATTTTTATTTAAGATAGTTTGGTCAATAAGTTCTGCAACACGAATAAATTCTTTTTCTTTAAATCCTCTTGTCGTCATAGCAGGTGTTCCTAAACGGATACCAGAAGATTTAAGTGGTGGAAGAGGATCATAAGGAATCGCATTCTTATTACAAGTGATATTAACCCTATGTAAAAGTGTTTCCGCATCTTTACCAGTAATCCCTTTAGGAGTTAAGTCCACTAATAGGAGATGATTATCTGTTCCACCTGAAACGATTCTATATCCTCTTTTAGTTAATTCATTTGCTAATACTTGAGCGTTATTTTTAACATCTTTCATATATTCAATATATTCAGGAGTTAGATCTTCATAGAAGGCGACAGCTTTCGCAGCAATAATATGTTCAAGCGGTCCACCTTGGATACCAGGGAAGACAGTTTTATTAATCTTTTTAATTATTTCCTCATTATTAGTTAAGATAATTCCCCCTCTAGGGCCTCTTAAAGTTTTATGAGTTGTGGAAGTAACAACATCCGCGTATTCACAAGGGTTTTGATGCAAATTTGCCGCAACAAGTCCAGCAATATGAGCCATATCAACAAATAAATAGGCTCCTACTTTATCAGCGATTTCTCTAAATCTTTTGAAATCAATATATCTAGAATAGGCAGAAGCGCCCGCAATAATCATTCTAGGTTTTATTTCTAAAGCGAGTCTTTCAATTTCATCATAATCAAGCATCTCGGTTTCTCTATTTAAACCATAGGTATAGCTTTGATAATCTTGCCCTGAGAACGATAGCTTATAACCATGGGTTAAATGTCCACCTGCATCTAAA
This sequence comes from uncultured Caryophanales bacterium, assembly GCA_946630435.1. Classification (GTDB taxonomy): domain Bacteria; phylum Bacillota_I; class Bacilli_A; order RFN20; family CAG-826; genus Fiminaster. The sequence continues at coordinate 8,996 of CAMOYS010000016.1, forward strand.
GACATTCCTAATACTTTATCGTTATGATTTAATAGGGCACGAAATACCGCCATATTGGCTTGAGAACCTGAGTGAGGTTGAACATTAGCGTATTTAACGTTAAATAGTTTCTTAACTCTTTCGATAGCGAGATTTTCTATTTCATCAATATATTCGCAGCCACCGTAGTATCTTTTAGAAGGATACCCTTCAGCATATTTATTCGTAAAAATAGAACCCGACATTAGTCGGACTTCTTCCGAAACAAAATTTTCACTGGCAATTAGTTCAATATGTTCTTCTTGCCTTGTTTGTTCTTTCTTTAAAATTTCAAATGCGACTTTATCCTTATGCATTAGCAGGATCATCCTCAGATATTTGTTTTTCAAACATAATCGCGTATACAACTGTTCCCACTAAGATTGATGTTAATAATCCAGCAGCAGTGTCACTTAAAAAGTGTGCCCCAGCATATACACGGGAAACCATACAAATAATGGTCCAAAGTAAGGCACCATAGAATAAACCAACTTGGAGTTTTCTATTATTTTCAGTTTTTGGGAATAACATAGTTAGAAGTGGGAAGACAAATAATCCTGTTCCAGCGTACATACTATGTCCACTTGGGAATGATTTAAGGTTGTTTGATTCTCCACCAGTTAATGATTTATTAAAGCAAGCAAATGGTGATAATTGCCATAATGAATGGAAACCTTCCCAATCATTTGTGACGATAAATCTTGGTCTTGGTCTACACCATAAATATTTGAAAATATTCCCAACCACGGCAGTTCCTGCACAAATAACGATAAGGAAGAAGCCTACTTTAAACATTGCTTCAACCGTGGAATGTTTACTTAATAAGAATGTTCCGAATAAGACGGCTGTACCAAATACTAAAGCAAAGGCTAAAGCAAGAATCATGATTAATGTCTTCTTATCTTCTAAATTCTTAAACATATCGATATCTTTTAAAGTATCAAATAAGAAGTAATATCCTGCGAGTACAGCAAGTACAGCGATAATATAGAATAAGATATCAATTTTTTCTTTATTTTCTTTACCTTTTTTTAAGCGAGAAAGGAATAATAAAACTCCACCAGAAATTAAACCAATACAAACTGGAATTTCAGCAATACCGGCAAAAATAATGCCAAACCAGGATGTATTAACTGGATCATATACTGATTTAGAGAAGTTTAAATCAACAAACGCTCCCATAATCAAAAGTGCAAAGCCAATAACTAACGCTACTAAAACATCTCTTCTATGAACTGGTTTTTTCTTATCAACTTTAAACATTTCATTCATTTTCATAATATGTGCCTCCTATCTTGTTAATAATAAATGTCTAATATTTAAATATGTGAAATCGGTCAATATGTTAATGACATCTTCTTTTTTTCCTGTCGCATAGATAATCCATCTTGCGATAGTGCCATAAACCCCATTAACTATATATTCTACACCAAGTCGGTTACGATTTGTTTGTTTAAGAGTTTTATAAACTAAATCTTTAACTTTATCGATTGAGTCAGAAAGATAACCCGCTAAATTACTATCTATTAAAAAGATGCGGTATAAATCCATATTAGATTCCAAAATATTAAGCATCTTATCAAATAGCTTTCTTAGCTTTTGTTTATTAGGCCTTCCACTAAACACTCTAGCAGCGTCAAGCGCGATAAAGTTCTCACTGAAAGATCGATTAATAATAGACATAACAATCTCTTCTTTAGACTGATAATGGAGGTAGATTGTGTTACGATTTACCATTGCTTTTTGGGCAACATCCACTAAACGAACCTTATTAAAACCTTTAAGTTCGATTAAATCCATCATTGCTGTTTCGATAGATTGTTTTGTTCTTCTAACTCTTAAATCTTCCATTATTTTGTACTTGTTTATTAGCATTTTACCAAAAATGTCTATTATTTTGCAATTGCTAATTATTGCCTATTGCTATTATTTTCTATTGAAACTATAGTAACAACTGTCGTTTTGACGAAAGGAAAATGAAAAATGAGTAAATTTGTAATTATCGGTGATTCTACATGTGATTTAACAAAAGAATTACGTGAAGAACACAACATTGAATATTGTAAGATGAAAGTTTCTTGGAGAACTAAAGACGGTGTTGATCACGAAATGGATGCCGATTTAGATTGGCCAGAAATGTCTCACAAAGATTTCTTTGATCTTTTAGCAGGAGGCACACGTGTCTTTACAACCCAAGTTACTGAACAAGAATTCGATAGAGTTTTCACTGAACACTTAGAAAAAGGTGAAGATGTCCTCTACATTGGTTGCTCTGGTAAGTTAAGTGCATCTGTCTCTTTAGCCCAAAGATTAATCAATGAAAAATTCTCCAAAAAGTATCCAGAAAGAAAGATTTATGCTGTTGACCCATATATTGCTTGCATGGGACAAGGTAGAATCTTACTTGATGCTGCTGATTTAAGAGATCAAGGCAAAACTATTGATGAAATTAAAGAATATATTGAAACATATAGAAACTGCTATCATCAAGTTGCTACCCTTGAAAGCTTAGACACTCTTGCTCGTGCAGGTCGTGTTAAAGCCAGTAAAGCCTTCTTTGGTAACTTATTCGGCGTTAAACCAATCTTAATCTCTGATGCTGTTGGTAATAACGTCGCTAGCGAAAAACAAAAAGGTAGAAGAAATGCCTTACTTCGCGTTGTTGAATTAGTTAAAGCTGAAGTCGTTAAACCAGAAGAACAAATCTGCTGGATCTCTGATGCTGAATCTAGACCAGAAGATCTTGAACTTGTTGTCTCTAACTTAAAAGCTATTCCATTCAAAGATGTTAGAGTTGTCCCAATGGGACCAATCATTGGTGCTTCTACTGGTAAAGGAACTCTTTGTGTTTACTTCAAAGGTAATGAAGTTACCTACGTTGAACAATAAACTAATTTTATTAAAATAAAATGGACTTAGACATATGATACTTAAAACATTAAACGGCGAACAATTTAAAGCATTAGTCACCAATGGTGCTAAAAACTTACGTCTCAACTTCGAAGAGGTTGATAGCCTCAACGTTTTCCCTGTCCCAGATGGTGACACTGGAACAAATATGTGCCGCACCATTGAAAATGGTGTTAACACAATTGCATCTATTAATTCAACCAAGATTGGTGATATTTCTAAGCCATTATCTAGTGGAATGCTTTTAGGCGCTAGAGGAAACTCTGGTGTTATTCTTTCCCAAATCTTTAGAGGTATTTGTAAAGGTTTATCTAATAAGACTGAACTTAATGTCATGGACTTAGTTAATGCTTATAAATTAGGTGTTAAACAAGCTTATGGTGCAGTTGTTACCCCTGTTGAAGGTACAATTCTCACCGTTTTCCGTGAAGCTACTGAATACGCTGCTAAAAAAGTTACTAAAGATTCAACCATTAATGATTTCTACCGTTTCCATTTAGAAGAAGCGGTGAGATCACTTAACCACACTATCGATTTATTACCTGTTTTAAAAGAAGCTGGTGTTATTGACTCTGGTGGTGCGGGTTATGTTTATATCGTTAAAGGTATGGTTAAATACCTTGATGGTGAAGAAATTGTAGCAGAACTTTCTAGTGAAGGATCTAATCCAAATCACGAAATTTCTGGACAACCTCTTGAAATCGATTTTGATGCCTTTGGACCAGACGATATCCTTAAATTTGGTTACTGCACTGAATTTATTCTTCGTTTACAAAATTCCAAAGTTGATATTGAAAACTTCGATATTCAAACCATTATTGATGTCTTAAATGGTGATGATATTAAAGGTGATTCCATTGTTGCCTTAAACGATGGAAGTATCGTTAAAGTTCACGTCCATACTAAAGATCCAGGTTTAGTCCTTGATCATATGAGAAAATTCGGTGAATTCTTAACCATTAAGATTGAAAATATGGCTCTTCAACATAACGAAACTATGGGTGAAGAAGAAAGAGAAGAAAATCGTAAGATTGAACATAAGAAATACGCTGTTGTGGCTGTTGCCCAAGGTGAAGGCGTTAAAGAACAATTCGAAGCCTTTGGCGTTGATGTAGTCATCGGTGGTGGTCAAACTATGAACCCATCTACTGAAGATTTTATTAAAGCCTTTAAGAAACTCGATGCTGATAACATTATCGTCTTCCCAAATAATAAGAACATTGTTATGGCTGCTAAACAAGCCGCTAAATTATATAAGGGAGCACACATTGAAGTAATTCTTTCTACTTCTATCCCACAATGTTATAGCGCATTAACTATGTTAGACTTCTCTAGCGATGACTTAACTCTTATCTTAGGTAACTTCAACGAAGCTATTCGTAACGTTACTTCTGGTGAAATTACAAGAGCTATTAGAAACACTAGAGTTAATGGTGTTATCATCCGTAAAGGTGATTACATTGGTATTCTTGATGGAAAACTATTAACTGCAAATAGAAATAAAACTGTTTGTTTCACTAACTTACTTAGAAAAGTTAAGAAGATTAAAGAAAAACAAGTTCTCACCATTATCTGCGGTGAAGATGTTACTGAAGCCGATAAAGAGAAACTTCTTAAATCCATCTCTACTAAATTCCCATATCTCGAATTTGGTGCGATTGATGGAGGACAAAAAGTCTACGATTATCTCTTCGCAATCGAATAAAATTAATTGACCAAACATTAAATCCATGGCACTTCTGCTGTGGATTTTTGTTTTATATAAGTAAATAGAATATATTTTTGCTATAATCTTTTTCGATATGAAAGAGAAGTTTAATCCAGAACTAGTTAAATGCATCGATTTATCTTTTGAAGGTAAGGGCGTCACTAAAACATCTTATGGTGTTTGTTTTGTTGATGGCTTATTTCCAGGAGAAGAAGCTTATATTGAAATACAATATCGACGTGCTGGAAATTTATTTGGCAAAGTAACTTCTTTAGTTAAAAAGTCACCTCATCGTATTCAACCTTTATGTGGTGTTTGTAGCGCCTGTGGTGGTTGTCAGTTCCAACAATTAGATTATGACGCTCAACTTGAATATAAAACGAAGAAAGTTAAAGAAGCTTTAGAAAGAAATAAGATTAAAGGTACTGAAGTTCTTCCTTGTTTAGGAATGGAAGAAAACCCATATAATTACCGTAACAAAATCCAAGTTCCTTTAGGCTTAAATAAACACGGAAAGATTATTTCTGGTTTTTATAGAGCGAACACTCATGAAATTATTGCAATTGATGAATGCTTTATTGAAGACGTAAGAGCGAAATCGATTGTTAAAAATGTAAAACAGTTAATGAAAGAATTTCGTTATTCTCCATATGATGAAGATACAGGTGAAGGTCTAATCAGACACCTAATTATTAGAACTAGTTACCACTATAAACAAATAATGCTAACTATTGTTACGGCATATGATGAATTTAAGGGTCGTAATAACTTTGTTAAAGCGTTAAAAGAAAGATGCCCTGAGATTACAACTATTGTTCAAAATATTAATAAAAGAAGAACAAATGTTATTTTAGGTGAAAAAGAAAGAATCCTTTACGGAACAGGCCATATTAAAGATTCTATCTTAGGTGTAGATTTTATAATCTCTTCTAAATCATTTTTCCAAGTTAATCCAATCCAAGTTGAAGTTTTATATAAGAAAGCCATTGAATTTGCTGAACTTAAAGAAACTGATGATGTTTTTGATGCTTATTGTGGCACCGGAACAATTGGTTTAATTGCAGCTAAAAATGCTAAATCAGTACTAGGTGTTGAAATAGTAGGAGACGCGATTAAAAACGCGAAAAACAATGCAGAAATCAATCGAATTAGTAATTCTTCCTTTATTGTAGGAGACGCTGGAAAGGTAATTGAAGATCTCGCCAACAACAATAAAAGATTTGATGTTGTTTTCGTTGATCCTCCTCGTAAAGGACTTGATGAAAAGTTTATTAATACATTATTAAGAATTAAACCTGAACGTATAGTTTATGTTAGCTGTGAACCTGAAACACTAGCTAGAGATTTAGCAATATTAAATAAATCTTATGTTGTTAAAAAAGTTCAACCAGTGGACATGTT
>CAMOYS010000017.1 GCA_946630435.1 uncultured Caryophanales bacterium
CCTTCACTAGAGGTCTCAGAAGTTGTTGGTTCTACCGATGAGCCAGATGGATCAACAGACGGAGTTCCACCACAGCTAGAAAGAATAAGAGCTAATAAGGCAGAAATACCTAAAAACTTTTTATTCATATTTATTCTCCTTTCGTAAAAAGTTAACACTTATATTAATATAAAGAGGAAGATTGACAAGAGTTTTTTTGAAATTTTATTAAGTAAAACGCTTACATTATTTCCATTAACATAGTTAACGGATAGTCGTTATTTTAGGCCTAAAATGAGGTATTTTCATTCATTTTCATAGAGTTTACCCTGCTCTTTGAAGGAATAGTAATCACTTCTATTAGCGATCAAATAGTCACACATTTTTATATTAATTTTATGCGCGTAATCGTGCACTAACTTACTAAATAAATAGTCATCATCTTTAGGGTAAATTGATTCATTTAGTTTGCATCTAATAACCATAAAATATGGTGCGTTAAACACTAATAATTCATAGATAATATCGTTTACTAAAAAAGATAGATTTTTACTTGGAATTTTATATATTTCCTTCGCTTTAGTAATTCTTTTTTCCTTGTTTTGAATTAAGAGAATTAGTTTATCACTATGCGCGAATAAAGACTGATACTTATTATAAATATCGTTTGCAGTTAAAAGATTATCGTTCCCCTTCTCTATTATTCTTCCTTTATTAATCATTATTTACTCCCAGGTAAACTTCCATCCACCTGGAATGGTTGTGCTACCTTTATTAGATTTAAATAATTGGAACACCACTACCGAAACAATTGCGATTGCTAAGATTGCCATAACCGCGGTTAAAGTAATTGCTTCACCAGTAATTATTTTGTCTAATTCATCATCAGTTAGTTGGATTCTTCTTTGTTCTAATTCATTCATAATAAATTCCCCACTTTCTGGCTATGAAGAGCTTAATGTGAGAAAGGAGAAGAAGCACATTAAGGAGAAATAACCGAAAAATCTCTTCATCATTAAATAGGGGTAAAAATTAGCCAAAGTGAAAAAGTTTGGGACTATTTGTCTCAAAGAGGGGATTTCCTATATATTTATCTATTAAAAAATTTTTCCTTATTAATATAAAAAGGCTAAGCAATTGCCTAGCCTAAATATGTTTTTATCGATGGATTAACTTGGACTATATCCGCTCCATGCTGGACTTGTGTAAGTGAAGACACCAGCTTGAAGAGTAACATCTCCGGTCTTATTATAAACGCGACCTGCTGAATCTTCTTTTTGATTCCAATCTGGAGTAACAGTATCTTTTTGGCATCTTGCCATATTGAAGCCTGTTGCACCTGCTGGAAGAGTAACCACTAAAGTATCATTCGTAAGAGCGGCAGTATACCATTTGCCACCACTAGCTTCGGCTCCACCCCAAGCCCAAACAAATACTTTACAGCCATCGTTTCCAATCCAATCTGGAATGCCGGTAATTGTGACTTCGCCACCTTCAAATTCAGTTCCTGGATCAACTGGTCCGAGTTCACTGACCTTTGGTCCACCTGTAACCCAAGCACTATAGCCACCAGATTCCCAAGTATGGAAATACATTGTAACTGAGCCGGCTTTAGCGATATAGAACGAGCCTACTTCGCCACGTAAGTTATTAGCGATATCATTTGTAACATCATCTGCTTCGCCACCAATATTGCTAGTGATTGCAGTACCATCTTTATAGAATACGACGGCATCGTTTTCTTTAGCGGTAAAGTTAAGAGAGGCTTCTCCTCTAAGAGTTGGACGCAACTCATCACCGTTTGGCATATCAACTACATCCAATTTATATGATGTACCAGCAATAGAAACGGCATAACCTTCACCAGTTGGGGTGTCTTCACTAGTTGTGCTAGTTGAACCGCCTTCTTTCCATATAGCAGTATAATGGCCGTTAGCACCCATAACTTTAGTTACGTTAGCGCCATTAAGTAGCCAACCATTAAAGGTTTTATTTGAGTCGGTATTAGTGACATCAGTAGAACCTGGGAGGTTATCACCAACTCTGCCTTTATACTTAACAACATTAAAGTCGTCGATTAAGTTATCACTACCTGCTTGGCCTTTATAAAGACCGCCTTCACCAAGGATTAAATAAACTTCTACTTCAATTCCTGGATTAACAGATGTTCCTCCACCACTTGGAGTGGTAGAAGGAGTTGAATCTCCTCCAGTAGTTGGATCTTCACTAGCGCCACCACAAGATGCTAAACATAATGTTAAGGCTAAACCAGTGAGTAAATAAGCAATCTTTTTCATAATTATGAAACTTCCTTTCTTTATTAAGCTTTAACTACCATGGCGCTATATGGAACTAAGATGCCATCGTGAGCGCCATTAATGTAACGAGTTACACTAGATGTTGAGATATTGACATTGTTTTGATTATCAACGCCAGTATGAATATAGACTCTAAAGGTTCCGTTTGTACCAGAAACAGTAAAGTGAATAACGGATGTATTAGTGTTGAAGGATTGTCCTTGGTAAGTTTGAGAGTTACCGAATAATCTCTTAGCAGCACATAATTGAGTGTAAACATCAAGCATATCGTTATTTTCGTTAGAGGCTTTTTGTTCAGCATAAGATGGGAGGAGTTTATTATAATCATCCCATTCAATGATATAGTCACCATCAGTGTAATGAGGAGTAATCTTCTCATCACCCCATTTATATGGAGAACGATACCAGATATCTTCGCAGTTTTCGTTTCCATAAAGTTCGACGTGCTTAGATGTATTAGAGGTCATACCAAGTTCATCACCATAGTAGATCCAGCTCAAACCAGGTTGAAGGAGAGTAATCTCTGCTAAAACTTTGGCTTTATTGACTTCTAATTCGTGAGACGAGGAATTATAAACAACGTTATTGTTATCACCATTAACATGGTTCATCGCTCTTAAAACGTCATGGTTAGAAGTGAAAGCGCCATTAATGAAGTCTTTACGGTTACCACCTGGAACTACTGGGTGAGAAGAATAAGTATGTTTGGTTGGAACATCATATTCATCATAAGTGTAATATTCGCCCTTGCAATCTAAGGTGTATGGACCATTTTCAGTGAATGGTTTATATGTTTCAGTTTGTTGAGAGGTAGCGTACCATTCTGGCTTCATGCCGTTAACTCCGCCCCAAGTCCATTCATAAGTATGGTAATAGGTCGAGAAGTCAAATTGAGAATCAAGAGCTTGATAATATGAAGCGATTCTTTGTCCGTAACCATCGAAGTTTTCACCAACTAAGAAGCAATCTGGGTAGTCTGCTTTAATGGTGTTAGCAAAGAAGTTCCAGAAATTGAGGTTCTTAGTTAAGTCACTTGAATAGTCGTTAAGTTCAGTAACATATTGCTTTTTTTCTGTATCATAATAAGACTTATTAGCGATATCTTGAATGATGATATCGTTACCAGCATTTGGTACTTCGTCTTTCATATAAATATGTTTGACTGCATCAAGACGGAAACCATCAATACCGACACTTAACCAATATTTAGCTAAGTTAGTAACTAATGTTCTAGCAACACTTGAATCATAGTTAAATTCAGGCATACCAGAACCAAATTTGCCGTAGTAATAATAATTAGATTCGCCATCACGATACCAGTCTTTATGTTGTTCAACTGGGATTTCTTTATAGACTTCGGTTTCGCCATCATAGAATAAGACGGTATCGCCTTTATATTTCCAGTGATAGACATCACGGTAATTAACGCCATTTTCGACAACGGCTTTTTGAGAGTTCTTGAACCACATGTTATTCTTCGCACTATGGTTAAGAACTAAGTCCATTAAGACGACCATACCTTTATCGTGAGCTGCTTTAAGCATAGCTTTATAGTCTTTCATGGTGCCAAATCGAGAATCGATTGAGAAATAATCGATAGCGTCATAGCCGTGATAAGATTCACAAGTTTGAATTGGGGTAAGCCATAAGACTTGAACACCTAAATCTTCAAATGTTCCATCGTTAATAGAAGCGGTAATACCATTGATATCACCTCTACCATCACCGTCAGAGTCTCTATAAGAGCCAACGAAGACTTGATAGCCTACACCATATTGTTTGAATTTATTTGAAGTTTTATATTGAGGTTGAATGACTGCGGATGAATCAACATCACTATGAGAGCGATATTGTCCAGTTGTATCAGTAACAGTTGGGTTTGGAGTAACTGGAGCGCCACTCTTAAAGGAGAATTGGTCAACGCTACCTTTGGTACAGAAAATATGCATAGCGCCATTTTTTCTCCAGTGAGTGTTGAAGTTTTCAACAAACATATTGGCACTGCCATCACTAGTCCAGTGTGTACCGCCACCCATAGAGGTTTGATCAACAATTAAGAAGCCAATTTTAGTGGCGTCTAAATATTTATCCCATGGTTTACCAGTTTCTGCACTATATACAGTGCCAGATAAATCAACATCAAGAATATGACCATAAGAGTCTTTATTGATGCCCTTGCCACCAATATTGGTCATCCAAGAAGTTGACATTGTCTTTTTAAATTTAGATTGAACTGAGGCATAAGATGCACCCCAAATAGAGCCTGGAATACCATCAGGCGCTACTTCCCAAAGCCAAACGCAGTATTTTGCGTATTCTTCTTCACTGGCTTTATGACGATAATAATGGAAATAGACGTGACCTGGTTGTGACCAAGAATCAATCCATTCTTCATAATCATCAACGCCTGGAATAGATACTTCTTCTCTTTCTTCCGAAGTTGTTTGAGTGGTAGATGGATTAACGGAAGTTGTTGAATCAGTTGAAACTGGTTCTCCTCCACCACCACATGATGAAAGCATTAAAACAAAGGATAATAACGCTCCACCTAAAACGGATAATTTTTTATTCTTCATACAATATCCTCTTAGTCTAGCATCAACCAAGGACTATAAGTTTTATCGACAAATAACTTAAAAAGGCCCCACAAAAATTGATGCAAATATTGTTAATATTATTCTGATTTAAACCGCTTTCATTGTCAAGAAATGAAAAAGGGTACTTCTTTGTTAAAGAAACATATAGGAAATCCCCTCTTTGGGAAAGTTTGTCCCAAATAAGCCATTTCTGAACAAAAAAAGCTCTTTTTTCGAAAGAGCCAATTTTGTCGATAGAATCAATTATTTTACAATGTCAATCTTTAAGATTTTAACTTGGTATTCAATTCTAGCTTTAACGGTAACAACATCGTTAATTGTGTGTCCCATAATTGCAGTACCAAGTGGAGAAACGTTAGAAACTAAACCTTCAGCAGGATTGGATTCAACTGCACCAACGATACGGTAAGTAGCTTCGGTGCCATCGCTTAAATCTAAGACAGTAACAACTGAACCAAAGGAGACAACATGGCTGTTCTTTGGTGTATCAGAGATAATCTTAGCATTCTTTAAGATTGCATTTAATTCATCAATACGGTTGCTAATTTCTTCGTTTTTCTTTAAAGCAGCAGTATAGTCAGCATTTTCACTTAAGTCACCTAAAGCTCTAGCCGCAGCGAGTTCTTCGATAACTTGAGGACGTTCGACGTTTACTAAATTATCTAATTCTTTTTCAAGAAGGGCTTTACCTTCTTTAGTTAATTGGTTTTGTAATTGTGCCATTTTTGATATTCCTCCATTAAGGGTCTTTAAGAGTTTAACAATAAGACTTAATTTTGTAAATTATTTAAATTAAATTTTCTTCAACAAAGGCGTTAAATACTTCCTCTGCTTCAGCATATTCTTCATCATCTTCAATTTCTTGAAGGGATAAATCATCTTCGTTATAGATAAAAACTAAGACATCATCTTCATTTTCTGGATCACAAAGATAAACATAATCGTGATTTCTGGCATCATTTCCATAGGTGAAAAGAACTTTCATGGTCTTTTGTTCGCCATTTTCGTTAGTGACAATCATTTCATTTTCGGTAATCATAGTTTTCCTTCTTTCTTCTTAGAAATATAAGATTCTAAGATAATAACACTAGAGATCATATCGATTAGCTCTTTTTGTTTCTTTTTATTAACTCCCATCATGTCGAGTCTTTCATAAGCTTCGACCGTGGTAAGTCTTTCATCACAATAAAATATATTTAAGTTTGGAGCCTCTTTCAATAAATCTTCTTTAAATCGTTCAGTGGATAAAGTTCTTTTCGATTTTGTGCCATCCATATTAAGAGGATAACCAAGAACAACATTTGTGATGTTTTCTTTTTTACAATACTCAATTATATGAGTCCTAGCTTTTTTAAAATTACCTGGTTCAAAAGTGTAGTTTTCAATTGGATGAACAATGTCCACTACACCATCATAATAAGCCATTCCAAGAGTTTGGCTTCCTAAATCTAAACCGAGGATTTTTTCCATTAATATTTATATATCCTTATTATTTAATAAGTTCTTTAGCTTTATTTTTAGCTTCTTCAAGTTTAGATAAATCTTTGCCACGACCATTAGCCATGTTATCACGTCCACCAGCGGAGCCGCCTAAAACTTGGGCAACTTGTCTAAGTAAGTTACCAGCGTTAATTTTAGAAACAACTTCTCCACCCATAAAGGAAACAAGTGGGAGGTTATCGTTAGCACCACCAACTAAAACGATAGCGAAGTTTGGATATAAAACTTTAACTTCATCGCCGAGTTTCATAAGTTGATTAGCGTTATAGCCTTCTAAATATTTAAAGAGGAATTTAACACCATTAACTTCTTCAAATTCATTCTTAACATTAGAAGCGGACATTGAAGCAAATTTATCGTTAAGTTTTTGATTTTCTTTCACTAAATTATCTTTTTCAGAAAGTAAAGCATTAAGTCTACCACTAGCTTCATAGATTGATTTAGCGTTAAGTTTATCTCTTAAAGCGATGAGTAATGCTTCTTTTTCTTTAATAAAGGAATAAGCGCCTAAAGAAGTTTTAGCTTCAATTCTTCTAACACCAGAAGCAATTGATTCTTCTTTTACTATAGTAAATAAACCAATTTCGGAAGTGTTTTTAACGTGAGCACCACCGCAGAATTCTTTACTAACATCACCAAAGGAAACAACTCTAACAGTGTCGCCATATTTATCCATAAAGAACGATTTAGCACCTGTACCAAGAGCTTCTTCTTTCTTTAAATAAACGATATCAGATGGGATAGAAGAGGCGATTAAGTTATTCACTTCTCTTTCAATCGCATTTAATTCGTTCTCACTAATCTTTTGGTTATAAGAGAAGTCAAAACGAAGATATTCACTAGAAACGAATGAACCCATTTGTTTAACTGTGGTATTTAATACCTTATTAATCATGGATTGGAGTAAGTGAGTCGCGGAGTGGTTTCTTTCAATTAAAACACGTTTATTAACATCGAGTTTAAGAGTTAATGTGTCACCGACTTTAATGGAACCTTTTGCGATTTTCACAAAGTGAAGGTTCTCTTTATTTGGGGCTTTTTGAACGTTATTAACAAACGCTAAGGTTGTGGAGTTAGTAAGTTCACCAGTATCGGCAACTTCACCACCACTTTCAGCGTAGAAGTTAGTTCTATCAAAGATGACTTCACCATAATCGGTAATTTCATCAACTTTATCGCCATCTTTAAAGACACCAATAACTTTAGAAACTAATTCATCATGTTCATAGATAAATTCACTTGGAAGATTAAATTCGAGAAGATCTTTAGATTGTTTATGCATAGAGTTAATTTCCACTCTCGCATTTCTCGCTCTTTCTTTTTGTTCTTCCATTTCTTTATTAAAGCCTTCTTCATCGACTTTAACGTTATTTTCAGCACAGATTTCTTTAGTGATATCAAGTGGGAAACCAAATGTATCATAAAGTAAGAAAGCATCTTTACCACTTAAAGTAGATTTATTTTCAATAAGTTCACGGAGAATCTTTTCGCCACTAACTAAGGTTTTAAGGAATTTTTCTTCTTCATCTTTAACTTTAGAAGCAATTTCATCTACTTTAGATAAATATTCTGGGTAGAATTCTTTATTAATTTCAAAGACAGTTGGAACGAGTTTATATAAGAAACTTCCTTCAATACCAATCTTTCTTCCATAACGGAGCGCTCTTCTAACTAAACGACGTAAAATATAGCCTCTTCCTTCATTAGAGAATGATTCACCATCACCTAAAGCAAAGGAAACTGCTCTGACGTGGTCAGCGATAACTCTATAAGGAGTTAAGTTATCTTTGTTATAAGGAACATTAGCAAGGCTTTCAGTTTGTTTAATTAAAGGTAAGAATAAATCGGTTTCGAAGTTAGAATCAGCTTCTTGAATAATTGAAACGATTCTTTCTAAGCCTGCGCCAGTATCAATATTTTTAGATGGGAGTTCTTTGTATTCACTTCTCTTCTTTCCTGGTTGAGCGTTAAATTGGGAGAAAACGATACCCCAGATTTCAATATAACGATCGTTTTCAATTTCTTCTTCAAGAAGTTTGACACCTAAATGTTCTGGATCCCATCTATCTCCTCTATCAAAGAAGACTTCAGTATTAGGACCGCATGGACCTTCACCGATTTCCCAATAGTTGCCTTCTAAGGCGATGAGGTGAGATTTATCAACACCTTGTTTTTGCCAGAGTTCAAAAGTATCTAAATCAGAAGGGTTATAAGTGAAATATAATTTTTCTTTTGGAAGATCAAACCATTTTGGGCTAGTTAAAATTTCATAAGCCCATTCAATGATTTCCTTACGGAAATAATCTCCAATTGAGAAGCAACCAAGCATTTCGAAGAATGTGTGATGTCTAGCAGTATAGCCAACGTTATCAATATCATTTGTACGAATTGATTTTTGGACGTTAGTAATTCTTCTTGAAGGTGGGACTTCACTACCATCCATATATTTCTTTAATGCGGCAACACCAGAATTAATCCAAAGTAAAGTAGGATCATTATATGGAATTAATGAAGCACCTTTTTCAACGTGGTGACCTTTACTTTTAAAGAATTCAAGCCACATGTTTCTAATTTGATTAGCGGTTAATTTTTTCATAATATAAACCTTCTTTCGTATAAAAAAACGTTCGCCAAGGAACGAATTATCGCGGTACCATCCTTATTTGTTCATGGATTAGATGAACACTCTTAATTAATTATCCTTAACGCAGAATTACGTCGACTTATTTCATCGACTCCAAAGGAGTGGCGTGTTATTTCTAACTTAGTTCCTTTATCGGAGCAAACATATTAAAGCATATTTAATTTAAATTAAAAAGAAGAAATAAACTTTTTGGGAAAATTTGTCTCAAAGAGGGGAGTTCTTACTAGTTTTACAAAAAAAGACTTCAACGAGTGAAGTCAATTTATGTTCAAGTTAATCCTAGTAAGATTTACGTCTGGCCATTTCGGATTTAAGTTTTCTCTTAAGGCCTGGTTTTAAATAGAATTCTCTTTTACGGGCTTCTTGTAAGACGCCTGATTTATTAACTTGTCTTTTGAAACGACGAAGGGCTTCGTCTAAAGATTCATTTTCACGAACAACTGTTTTTGGCATTATTTTTCATCTCCTTCCGTGTCTAGATTTGAGATTACTCAGTGACAATTTTAACACCTGAGGATGCGCCGATACGACTTGCACCAGCATCAATCATTTCAAGTGCTTCTTTCTTATTATGAACACCACCACTAGCTTTGACGCCAAGATCATTACCAACAGTTTCTCTCATGAGTTTAACAGCGTGAACTGTTGCGCCACCAGTTGAGAATCCAGTTGATGTTTTAACATAATCAGCGCCTGCTCTTTTAGAGGCTAAGGAGCATTCTTTGATTTCTTCATCAGTAAGTAAACATGTTTCTAAAATTACTTTTAGTAATGTTTTACCACAAGCTTCTTTAATAGCATGAATTTCTTCTTCAACATATAAGAAGTTATGTTCTTTTGCTTTAGCGATATTGATGACCATATCGATTTCTTCCGCACCATTCTTAATTGCATCTTTAGTTTCAAAAACTTTAGTTGCAGTTGTATTAGCACCAAGAGGGAAACCAATAACAGTACAAACTTTTACGTCACTTCCTTCTAATTCTTTTTTAGCTAAAGCGACATTAGCAGGATTAACGCAAACAGACATGAAGTCATATTGTTTAGCTTCAGCGCAAAGACGAATAATATCTTCGCTAGTTGCTTGAGGTTTTAAGATTGTGTGATCAATGTATTTACTTAGTTTCATAGTGATTTGAATTATAAAATAAATTTATAATACTTGTAAAGAACTATTCACCTTTTGTGGTCTTAACTTCTTTAACTTGTTTGCCATTATAATAACCACATTTTGGGCAAACGTTGTGGGATTTAATTGTCGCGCCACAGTTTGGGCATTTAACTAAACCAGAAACACTTAACTTGAAGTGTGTTCTTCTCATTCTTTTACTAGTTTTACTTGTTCTTCTAAATGGGACTGCCATATGTATTCACCTTCTTTCAAACGGAGGATATTATAAATAAAATTTAAAATAAGTCAAAAATTTTTTAGACAATGTTTAATATTTTATGAAAAAGTGCCGAATAAATCGACACTATATTTTTAGATTTTTATTTTGACAACTTGGCCGATATAACTATCAGGCAAGTCGACATTTACTTTTAAGTAATTAGAGGTATAACCACTTAATAGACCAGTGACTTTGTTACGCTCTTCAATGATGATTTCCATCTCTTTGCCTATAAATTTGTCACGGTAATTCTTTTCGAGTTCTTTAGATAACTTAAGTAACTTATTAACTCTTTCAGTTTTAATCTTAGGATCAACTTTGTCTTTCATTGTATAAGCTTTAGTGCCTTCACGAGCGGAGAATGGAAAAACATGGAGCTCGGCGAAATTGACTTTCTTAATGAACTCATATGTTTCGTTAAAGTGTTCTTCTTTCTCACCTGGGAAACCAACGATAACATCTGTTGTAATTGCGATATCTGGATTAGCCTCTCTTATACGATTAACTTTTGTTAAAAAGTCATCAACATTATATTTTCGGCCCATCCTTTTTAAGGTGTCCTTGCATCCTGATTGAAGAGGCATATGAAGGTGAGAGGCTAAATTCTTTCTCGTTCTAATAAGTTCAATTAATTTATCATCGATTTCACTTTCTTCGATTGAGGATATTCTTAAACGATATAGATTTGGTATATCTAATATTTCCTCAACTAAATCGGAGAAAGTTAATCCTTTAATATCCACGCCATAATGGGCGGTATGAATACCAGTTAAAACAAACTCTTTATAGCCTAAAGACATAAGGTGTTTAATTTCATTAATAATCTCGTCTTTTGGTCTACTTCTCGCGTTCCCTCTTATATAAGGAATAAGGCAGTAGGTGCAGAAATTATTACAACCATCTTCGATTTTGATATACGCTCTTGTGGATTCAGGAACCGCGAAAGAAGTGAATGATTCATATTCTAAATGTCTAGTGTCATCACTAATTAAGACGATTTGTGTATGGTTTTTCTTAAATTCTTCCACTAAATCAAAGATTTTATTGCGGTATTTAACCCCTAAGATTATGTCAGCGTTAAAGCCTTTAATTATTTCGCTCGCGTGTTGAGAATAGCAGCCCATCGTGACAATAATCGCGTTAGGAAAATTTCTTCTT
This sequence comes from uncultured Caryophanales bacterium, assembly GCA_946630435.1. Taxonomy (GTDB): domain Bacteria; phylum Bacillota_I; class Bacilli_A; order RFN20; family CAG-826; genus Fiminaster. The sequence goes on from CAMOYS010000017.1 coordinate 11,588, forward strand.
TCTCTTCGAATTATTTGTCTAGATTTTTGATCAGCGGTAGACGTAACTGAACAAGTATTTATCACTATTACTTCTGGATCTTTTTCGTTTAAGGTATAGCCGTGTGTTCGAAAAATCTCCTCAGTCGCGGAGTTTTCATAAGTATTAACTTTGCAGCCTAAAGCGATAAATTTAAATGTCTTATTCACTAGATGAGTTTACTTTCTTTTTTATGACGGAATTTATATTCGTTGTGTTTAATCTTATAGATGAGTTTAGAAGAGATTAAGTTATTCTTAATAAGTTCTTGATAAACACCTTCTCGATCATCATTAAGATAGGCTTTAATAACCCCTTCTGTTCTTTGGACAATGTGGTTATCAACAACTTTCTTTAAATATTTATCAAATAAGGCTATTCTAGCGTCTAATCTTCCCTGATTATTTATAAAATAAAGTGTTCTAAAGTCGTAATGATAGACCACTAAAACGTTTTCATCTTGATGGATGGTTACAAACTTAGTGAATAAGGAAGAATATAAAGAGAAATTATATGTTTCAAAGATATCGATACAACTCGTAGAGTAATCAGTAAAAAGTTTAGAATAAGGGGCTTTAAGAAGCTTACCAAAGTCACGGTAATAAAGTAGATTAATGGCCTTTGGGAAGATTGGAACGAAAATCTTAGTCTTATTTTCTAAGATGTAAGGATGGTTAGTCATCTTTTCATAGATATAAGTTTGAGCTTCTTCGGTATTCATTTTAGAAGAACCATAGGCAAAAGTAATGGCTTCTTCTAAGTCTTTTTTATTTAAGATGGAGCGGATAATAATGTTCGCTCTTATGATATCAAATTCATTAGTAGGATTCTCTAAGAATCGGTATTGTTCAATATTAAAAAATAGATGACGATTTTGGTTATAAAAAAGATATTCTTCACTATTACGGAAGCCTTTTTTAATTTGATATTTTGCTAAAGTATCGTAGAACTTCATCTATTTCTCCAAATATGAACCAATAACACTTAAAGCATACATTGAAGCTGTTTCAGCGCGCAAGATTCTTTTTCCTAAGGAAATATTATCATATCCAATTGAATTTAGGTAGGTAACTTCTTTTTCACTAAATCCGCCTTCTGGACCAATCACAATGATAATAGAATCAGTTGGAGACACTTTATTTAATTCTCCATAAAAAGATGAGGTATCCCCCGCTTCTTTTTCATACGCTAAAAGTTTAAGTGAAGCATTAACTTTATTTAGTTCAGTTAGATTTAAACAATTTAAAGTAGGAATCATACTTCTTTTCGATTGTTCGCTAGCTTCTTTAAGGATTTTTAAATAGCGGTCTTTTTTCGATTCAAATTGATCTTTTGATATAACTTTAACTGTTCTTTCTGTGTTTAAAATTATGATTTCATGAGCTCCTAGTTCGGTGGCTTTTTGAAGGACTAAATCGAAGTGATCTCCTTTTAAAGGAGCAAACGCTAAAATGAGTTTATTTTTAAGCTCACGGTCTTCTTTGATTTCTTCAATAATTCTTGTTTCAAATGGAGTAAAGGAAGTGATTTGAACAAGATAAACTTTATTATCACTAACGAATTCAAATTCATCCCCTACTTTCATTCTCATTACTTTCGAAATATGAAAAAAGTCTTCTTTAGAAAGACTAACATTATTATTAATTAAAGAACCAAAATATCTTTGCATTAGCGAAGGAACTCCCCGTCTCCATCTTTAATATCGCTGCTTTTAAAATATTTAATTCCTAAATAAATATAAAATATTTCTAAAGCGACATAAGGAAGGATAAGGAAAAGAATAGATTGATAAACAAAAACATAAAGTAGAACCATAACTAGGTATAAGACTAAGGTGACACCTAAAGAAATAAAACCTAATTTATTCTTCTTTATATAGAAGAAGTTAGCACCAAAAATACCTAAAAAGATAGCAAGAAGTCCAGCGGTTTGTTTCTTTTTAAAGTTAACTTCCATATCTGGATCTTGTTTAATTGGATCAAACGCTTTAGTGATATCTTCAGTGTAATCCCCTACTCCTTCAAGTGGTTTTAAGCCGCCACAAAAAGGACAAATATCTTTATCTAATTTAGAGATTGTTTCGTGACAGTATTTACATTTCGCCATAGTGCAATTATATTAGCACAACTATTTTATTTTTAAATATCTTTTCTAAAGAAAATTTACACTAAGATGTAGATTAGCTATTTATATTGTTATTTTTCATTAAAAAAGGATCCCATACGTAATGAGATCCATTATTTTATTACATCTTCGAATTAATACCAGCTGCCACCTGAACCACCATAAGAATTAACCATTTTCCACCATGTTGGGAAGAGGTTATTAGTTAAGATAGAAGAATTATCACTACCGGTAAGAGAGAAACATAAACCATTACCTTTGTTATTAGAACCGACTTTACTATAAATAACAAGGTTATTAAAGGCGGCTAATAAGGCAGTGTTATCAATAGAATAAGATGTCTTGACTAAGTTAATGAAGTCTTTCGCATCATAAACATCATAATCAGAATAGTTAGTGCAATTATTTGTAACACGGTTCTTAAGAGTGTTGAACTTGGATGAAGAAGTAATAGCTAATTTAGTAGTCATATCTTCCCAAGCGGAAATATAAGCACTCATCTTTGTTAAATCTAAAACTGATAATGTTGAATCATTGTAGTTTTTATAGTCTTCACCTTGTTCTTTAAAATCAGAAACATAGCATTGATATTCACTAATATAATCATTATCAGAATAGCCACTTTCGATTAAATAGTTATAGTATTCAAGATAGCTTTCGGAATAAGCATTGTAATTATCGCCACATTTTTGGACATAAGTGTCGACAATTTCTTTACCAAGTGTTGGGGTGGAAATAGCTGGATTTGCATATAAATCATCAAGCCAATTATCATAATCCCAACCTTCACCAGGTTCAGTTTCTTGCGAACAAACCATGTAATTAAAGAATTTAGCGTTATAAGAAGCGATATCTTGTTGCGCCATTAAGCAGCAGTCATAGCCGATCCATTCAAGATTTGTAGAACGTTTTGCATTCTTAAAGGCGTTAGTGAAAGCAGTATCCATTTCATCATAAGTTAAGATATCGTTATTAAAGATTTCATCTTGGCAGCAGCCACCTAAAGCACCTCCGTGGTCCCACATGATAACTGCGGTTTTTTCCGCTGGATATTCTGTTAAACCCCATTCCATAAAGGATTGGAAGGTAGATGATTTACCCATACTTGC
>CAMOYS010000018.1 GCA_946630435.1 uncultured Caryophanales bacterium
ATTTCACAATCTTCTTTTCGTTTTCACCAGTGACAGTAACATCAATAGATGTTGAGCCTTCTTTTACTGCGGTCATTAAACCAGAATCATCAACAGTTAAAACACTTGTATTATTTGATTTAAATGTCGCATTCTTTTGGTTTGTTTCTTCTGGGATATAGTTAACAGTGAGATTAGAAGTTTTACCTTCACTGATTTCGCTTTCACCAGTAAGTGTAAAGTCAGTCGCATAAACTGGATCAGATTTTTCATAAATATAAACTGGTTTTTGTCCACTTTGATATAAGGAGAAGATTGAACTTGTTGAATTCCATTTAAGAGAGTTTCTAGAAACATCGCTTGAGACAACTTTAATTTCGCCATTACTTATAGTAAAACTAGATTTTTCATCTAAAGCAGATGACATAATTAAACGATTACTGGACCCACTTTTACCTGATAGATATTTTTCGTTAAATACATCATAGAAAGCGAACGAGCCAGAGGCTTTGCCTTGTTTTACTTCGAACACGCCATATCCAGTAGCGTATGTAATTTGTTTATTACTAAAAGTGGCACTAGTTCCTGGGCGATTATTACCTGTAGAAGCATGATTTTCTGCCATAACGCATCCGTCCTCAGAAGTTGCACTAGCAAACATAACATAACTTCCAATTGTTGGTGTATCGACTAAAGCATAAGAACCAAGATAAGGTTTTTCAGGTTCGACACTTGTATCAGAAGTAGATTCACTGCTACTAGATTCACTTGAGGATTCAGAACTAGATTCACTAGTGCTTTCTTCACTTGTTGTGGATTCTTCGGATGTGGTTGATTCTTCACTAGTTGTAGATTCTTCTGATGTAGTAGATTCTTCACTAGTTGTACTTTCTTCACTAGTCACTGATGTTCCTTCACTGGTCGTAGTTTCTTCAGAAGTAGTTGTTTCTTCAGAGGTTGTAGTCTCAGTAGAAGTTGTAGTCTCAGTTGAAGTTACACTAGTCGTGGAAGTAGTTTCACTTGTAGTAGATGTTGTGGATGTATCAGTTGAATTTGATGGATTAACTGGAGTACCTCCACACGCCACTAAAAGGAGTGCGGATATAGATAGAATCGATAGTTTATTCATTTTATTCATTTAAGTTACCTCCTTTAAGGCAAGAGGATAGTTTAGCATATTAAAATTTTCTGTGTAATAAATTTATTTATTTCTTACTTTTACGAATATGAATTTGGGTTTAAAATGATTAGGAAATGAACGAAGAATTTAACGATAATCAGTTTGATAATGAACGAATGAATCGCGGGAATAACGACGATACTTTCGAAGGTGATGCGCTTAAAGAAGCTAATAAAGTAACTGATTTAAAGAAGAATCAAAAGAAGATTAAAACTGCTTCAAAAGTTATTTCTTTAACTGCAGCGTTTTCTGGCGCTTTACTTGTCGCGCTTGGTGTTACTAACATTTTTTCATCTAAGCCAAACGCTTCATTTTCATATAGCTTAAGTAAAGGTGAAACCTCAATTACTCTTAATTACAGTGTTTCATTAGAAAATATTAGTGACACCAAATCCTACTATTTAATAGTTGAAGCAAATAATAATGAACTGAGTAAGGATTATTTTGTTACTGCTAAAATAAGTTCATCTTTAGATGTAACGACTTATAGTGATAATACTTCGTTTAGTTTTAAAGTATTCGATGATAAAAACAAAGTTTTTAAAGAAGAAACTTATATCTATAAAATTCCAGCGTAAAGGAGAAGAAAACTATGGATTCAAAGAAACAAGATCATAAGATAACTAGAAATATCTTCCATTATCTTATTATTGCCCTCGCTATCGCCGCGGTAGTCGCTACTTACTATTTTAAAAACCCAATCAATGATTTCTTTATGACATTTGGGGACACCACAAAATACGGAAATCTAAACCAAACAGTTAGAGAAGTATTATGCTTTGTCCCAAATATCATCTATAGCATTCAAGTTGGGGCGTTAATGTTTGCCTTAGTCTTTTTAGTTAATACTTTAATTAAGCAAGATATTGGACTTACCTTTAAAGGTAAAACCTTAGTTAAAGTTATTCTTTCCATCATCAAATGGATCATTATTATCTCAGGTATTATGTGGATCCTTGCAATATATGGAATCAATACATCCGCTTTATTAATATCCGCTGGAGTAATTACCTTAGTCGTAGGCTTAAGTGCTCAAAGCTTAATCAGCGATGTCTTAGCAGGATTATTTATCGTTATTGAAGGTGAATACTTAATCGGAGATATCGTTGTAATTGATGGCTATAGAGGTAAAGTTAAATCCATTGGAGTAAGAACCACTGCTATAGAAGATATCGGTGGTAACGTTAAAATCATCAATAATAGTGAAATTAAAACCGTCATTAACTTAACTAACAATAAGTCTTTAGCGAAAGTCACAATGTATATCTCTTCTAGTGAAGATTTAAGAAAAGTGGAAGATACCTTAATTATCGCTATCCCATCAATTATGACTAAACTCGAAAAATATGGAATTACTGATTTAACTTATAAAGGAATTAACGGAATTACATCTGATGGTATGGCCTTAATCTTCACCGCTCACTGTTATGAAGAAGATATTTATGATGTGGAAAGACAACTCTACCGTGAATTTAAATACGTGATGGATGAAAATAATATCTCTGGTAATGAACCATTAGTAATCCATGATCGAAGTGAAGAATTTAATCAAAAAATCAAAGAATATAAAGAAAAAGAAGTTGTGATTGAAAAGCTTCCAAAGAAAGAAGATACGGAAGAAATAGATATCACTAGTGAAGAGAAAGAATAAGAAATAAGGAGTCCTGCTGGACTCCTTTCTTCTAAAGAAGAACTTTTCTTATTCTTCATTCAATTTAATTTCAATTTTATTTAAGGTATCGAAGAAACGATAAGTACAATATAAAGGACCAAAGATTGTGATTAAGCCTGGGATATTCCAGAAAAACATGCTTTTATAGGAAGTTAGTTTACCTTCTATATTAAGTTCTTTAGCTTTCTTATTAAGCTCCTCTGCTACTTTAGAGATCCAAATAACGCATGGGATAAATAAAGTAATAATGCCAAGTAAATACATCTTCCAATATGGAATGAATTTCTTATTAGTGATTTCCTCAATCTCTTTTTGAATACGCTTCATGAGAATGAGTAAAAAAATACCCATCGTGATGATGTCTAGAAAGGCATAAAGTGCTCCATTACGATAGGTATATTTATATTTCATTTTTAGATTTTATTCTTTGAATAATGATTGAATTTATTACGGAGAACACCATTATCGATGTTACGGGCAAAGCCAAATGATTCTCTTCTTACTTTACCGTTTTCATCTTTGTAGCGGATAGTTAATTCACGAGCAGTCCATGCGGCAGAGCCAGACATTCCAATAACATTTCCGTTTTTGATAACGACTTGTTTATTATTCTTTCTCACTAAATAACCAATAAAGGCATCTCTTTCACTATCATAAACTAACACTGGTTTTGGAAGCATCTTATTATTTCTAAAAGCGTGGATGAAGTTATTAGTGATTCCATAAATTGAGGCGGCTAAAAAAGCGGCGGCAAAAATAAAGAAATAAAGAGATGGGGTTTCAAAATAATGAGAGAAGTCACCATTATTAAATGTTAAAGGGATAAGCACTCCCACAAAAGCGCATAAAATAATGGTTAATGGGATAAGAAGGATTGCTGCGGTAAGCGCTTGTTTAGCTTCTCCTCTAATACCGATTATGATTTGAGTTTGGTTTTGTTCTTCCATATTTTTTAACCTCTCACTTTCATATAATAATCAAGAAATATAATAAGGATAAAAGTGATAAAAAGCAATAAAAAAGGCTGTCCCAATTTTAGGACAGCCAGTTTATTTTAATCTAAAGATTATTAGTTAGGATATTTTTCTCTATGAGCATCATAGTGAGTGTGGAGTAATTCTTCCGCTTTCTCACTTAATGGTTCGCCGAGATAATCTTTATAAAGTTTGATGATGTCTGGGTTATTATGGCTTTGACGAATAGCTTGTCTTTCGTCTTCACTATATAAGACCGCAGCACGTTTAGCTTTATAAGTTTCTAAAATATCTAAGTCTTCATTTGGAAGGAACATTGGCTTAACGTATGGTTGACCACCACCATTAATACAGCCACCTGGACAACCCATAATTTCAATGAAGGCATATGGGGATTTACCCGCTCTAATTTCATCTAATAAAACTTTAGCGTTTTTCATACCAGAAGCAACTGCGACTTTAAGTTTTAAGCCATTGATATCGATTTCCGCTTCTTTAACACCTTCAAGACCACGAACGGCTTCAAATTTGATTAATTCGTGTTCTTTACCAGTTAAAACGAAGTGAGCGGTTCTTAACGCGGCTTCCATAACACCACCGGTAACACCGAAGATGACACCAGCACCACTATATTGACCGAGTAAGTCTTGATCAAATTCTTCGTTTTCTGGAAGTCTATCAAAGACGATACCAGCACGTTTAATCATCTTAGCAATTTCACGAGTAGTTAAGACCGCATCGACATCACGAATGCCATTAACTTCCATTTCTTTACGTGCTTTTTCATATTTTTTAGCAACGCAAGGCATGATAGAAACGACATAGATATCTTTTGGATCAATACCGTGTTTTTCCGCGAAATATGATTTAGTGATTGCTCCTTGCATAGTGTGAGGAGATTTACAGGTAGAAATATTAGGAATAAGATCTGGATAATAATATTCCATATAGTTAATCCAGCCTGGAGAGCAGGAAGTGATTTGTGGAAGAACGCCTTTGTTTTTAATTCTATGAATTAATTCATTGCCTTCTTCCATAATGGTTAAGTCTGCGCCAAAGTTAACATCAAAAACACGAGAGAAGCCTAAACGATGTAAGGCCGCAATCATCTTCTTGGTGCCATTTGTACCAATCTTTGCCCCGAATTCTTCGGCGATAGCAGCACGAACAGCTGGAGCGACTTGGCAAACGACGAATTTACCTTCGGCTAAAGCTTTATCGACATTAGCGATTTCACTATGTTCCATGAGAGCGCCAGTTGGACAAACAAGAACGCATTGTCCACATTGCATACATGGGGATTTCGCGAATGAACGATTTTGGGCTGGGGAAACAATAGTTCTAAAACCACGGTTTTCGAAGCCTAAGATTCCAATACCTTGGAGATTCTTACAAGTTTCAATACATCTACCACATAAGATACATTTTGATGTATCTCTAACTAAACCTGGAGCGAGTTCATCGATTGTCGCTGGGGTCATGGTACCGATGTATTTACCTTCTCTAGCACCGACCATACGGGAAACTTCGAGGAGTTCGCAGTTACCGTTTTTCTCACATTGTAAACAATTCTTCTTATGGTTAGAGAGAATGAGTTCAACGGATGTACGTCTAGCTTGAGTGGCTTTTGGAGAAGAAATAGAGATTTCCATTCCTTCATTAACTGGGTAAGCACAAGAGGCCACTAAACCTCTAGCACCCTTAACTTCAACTAAGCAAACACGGCAAGATGCTAAAGAACATTGGCCGTCTTTAAAGGAACATAAGGAAGGAATGTTGTAACCGCATCTTCTTGCAGCTTCAAGAACAGTTATGCCGGATTCGACTTGGTATTCTTTACCTTCAATTTTAATATTGACAAGTGCCATTACTAGTTTCCTCCTTATTCTTTAGTGATAGCGCCGAACTTACAGTTCGAGATACAAACGCCACACTTAATACATTTACTTGGATCAATGTGATAAACCATCATCTTTGGATTCTTCTTTGATGGGGTTTCAGTCTTAGAAATAGCGGATGCTGGACAGTTACGAGCACACATTGAGCAACCGATACATTTATCTTCTAAGATCTTATAAGTAATCATCTTCTTACAGACGTGAGCTGGACACTTATGGTCTCTTGTATGAGCGACATATTCATCCATGAAGTTAGCCATAGTAGATAAAACTGGGTTAGCCGCAGTTTGACCTAAAGCACATAAGGAGTTAGCTTTAGTCGCATCGGCAAGTTCTTTTAAGTCATCGATATCAGATGGCTCACCACGGCCTTCGGTAATCTTAGTTAAGATTTCAAGCATACGCTTGGTACCGATACGGCATGGGGAACATTTACCACATGATTCGTCACAAATAAATTCCATATAGAATTTAGCGACGTCGACCATACAGTTATCTTCGTCCATAACAATCGCACCACCGGAACCCATCATAGAGCCACGGGCGACTAAGGAGTCGAAGTCGATTTCAACGTCTAAGTCTTTTTCGGTTAAACAACCACCGGAAGGACCACCAGTTTGAATGGCTTTGAATTTCTTGCCATTTGGAATTCCACCACCGATATCAAAGATGAGTTCTCTTAAGGTTGTGCCCATTGGAACTTCGACTAAACCGACGTTATTGACTTTACCGCCAAGAGCGAAGACTTTAGTACCTTTAGATCTTTCAGTACCGATAGAGGCGAATTTAGCAGCGCCTTCACGTAAGATATATGGAACACTAGCGAGTGTTTCAACGTTATTAATAATAGTTGGCTTACCCCATAAACCTTTGACCGCTGGGAAAGGTGGACGTGGACGAGGCATGCCTCTACGTCCTTCAATGGAGTTAAGTAAGGCAGTTTCTTCACCACAAACGAAGGCTCCAGCACCTAAACGAATATGGCAACGGAAAGAGAAGCCACTTCCAAGAATGTTATCGCCAAGAAGACCAACTTTTTCGAGTTCTTCAATAGCGATTCTAAGTCTTTGAACAGCGATTGGGTATTCGGCACGGACATAGAAGTAACCATTCTTCGCTCCGATAGCGTAACCTGCAATCATCATACCTTCGATAACTGCAACTGGGTTACCTTCGAGAATAGAACGGTCCATGAATGCACCTGGGTCACCTTCGTCACCGTTACAAACAACATATTTTTCATCGTTATGTTGGTCTAAAGCGAATTGCCATTTGCGGCCAGTTGGGAAGCCTGCGCCACCACGACCACGAATGCCAGCATTTAAGACTTCAGTAACGACTTCTTGTTGGCTCATAGTTAAAGCTCTAGCTAAACCTTTGAAGGCACCAAATCCGAGAGCTTCATCGAGTTCTTCAGGGTTGATTAAGGAACAACCGTGAAGAGCGATACGGATTTGTTTTTTGTAGAAGTTGATATCATCTTGTTTTTCAACTTTTTCATGTGTAACTGGATCTTCGTAAAGTAAATCAGTAATGCAGCGACCACCGATAACATCTTCTTCGATAATTCTAGCGGCATCTTTAACTTTGACAGCGTGGTAGAGTCTATCTTCTGGGAAGACTTTTACGAAAGGACCTTGAGAACAGAAGCCAAAGCAACCAACACGGTTGACTGTGCATCTATCTTCTAAGTGATTTTCTTTAATGAGTTTTTCAAGCTCAGCGAGGATATCAAGAGATTGTGAGGAGATACAACCAGTACCACCACAAACGACTAAATGTTTTTTACCATCTTGGCCGTTAAGTTTCTTAGTTAAGCAGTCAGTGCATTTAAGAACTTTATTTTCAAGATCTTGTCTAGTTTTAATTTGTTCCATTATGCATTAGCCTCCTTATCTTGATATTCCTTAATAATTCCTGGGACTTGGCCAGCAGAAACTTTTGGATAAACTTTACCGTTGATACTTAAGGCTGGAGCGATACCGCAGGCACCGATACAGCGGAGAGCATCTAAAGTGAATAAGCCATCTTTAGTGGTTTCGCCTGGTTTAATACCGAGGATTTCAGAGAATTTGTCCATGACGAGTTGGCTACCCTTAACATAGCAAGCAGTGCCAAGGCAAACTCCGACAACATATTTTCCTTTTGGTGTAAGGGAGAAGAAAGAATAAAAAGTAACAACCCCATAAATTTCAGCGACTGGAATGCCGGTAAGGGATGAAACTAATTCTTGAACTTCGATAGGGATATAGCCATATTCAGATTGAATGGCTTCGAGAATCATCATAAGAGGTGTTTCTTCGTCTTTATAACGTTCAACAATTTCTCTAATTTGTTTCTCTGCAGCAAGTTGTAATTTTGCCATTATTTGTCTCCTTCCGAGATTAATACGCAATTATTATATTATAATAAAGAAAAAACTCGCAATAGAATTTTTACGAGTTGCTAGTTAGTTCATCCTAACTAAATAGGGAAATTTTGAGATAAATATATAGGAACTGGCACTTTTGAGACAAAAAGTCCCAAATAAGCAAAAATAGATCGGAGTTATTTTACTTCGTGGAAGAAATAGAAAATGCCTTTGTGGAATATTTCTCCTGGCTTTAAGACATTTTGCTTTAAAGGGGAATCACAAGGTTCAATTGCAAGGCCACGATGGACTTTCTTTTTCGTGTTTTTATAAACAATATCGTCTTCGTAGTTATCACTATAAATATGGACACCATCAAAATTTGTATGGATAGTTAATGTTGTTGATTTATCAGTTAAAAGAATAACTGGAGAAGCTTGGTTATCGTTATTTTTGAAACGGAAATAATGGTCGATTCCATGAGCTTTTGTGTTTAATAATCTTTCTGAAACTAATCCCTTTTTAATTGCATAGCAATTAGAATCGAAATCTAGTTCAGGAATAAGCTTTTCCATACGTTTAGGAAGAAGAGTGTCTTTATCAGGGACAACATATCGATCTGAATTTATATATAAGCCAACATCTTCAATAGATTCATTACCTAAAGAAAAATAGGCATGATTAGTTGGTCTAAAGACTGTTTCATATGTTGTTTTGGCTTCAAAAAGAATCTGGAAGTTAGCGGTTTGAAGCTTATGGAAAAGATAGGCAACTTTAACATCCATCTCACCTGGGAAACCAGCTTCTAGTTCAGGAGAAATATATTTAAAGACTACTGCAAAATAGTTTTCTGTTTCTCTAAATTCATAATCGAAATATCGATTAGAAAATCCCATTGAGCCGGAGTGTAGTGTGTTTTTTCCTTCGTTAGGATCTAAATTAAAGATTTGTCCCGCGACAAAAAGCTTTGCGTCTTTAATACGGTTTGCGTATCTACCAATTGTTTTACCATGATATAGTTTTGGGTTTTTAAAATCGCTCATATACTTAGGGGTAAGAGTCATTAATTTATCATTAAAATATACTTCGTATAAGGATGCTCCTAAGTCGGTTAAAACCACTTTAAAACCATCAGAACGTTTTACGGTAATAATATCAATTCCGTTATCTTTTTTAACTGAATGTCTAAAGGTTAAAGTTGGATCAATTATATTCATATATTCTCGCTTCGTAAGGTTTTAAAGATAATTCATCATGTTCACTATAATTAGATAAAACAAGATTGCTATCATTATATTTTGAAATTAATTTATGTTTAATCGTTTTCTTTGAAAAGTTAGTCATGACAACGACTTTTTTATTTTCATAAGTCATCTCATAAATAAATAAATATTTATGGTGAGGAAGGACATCATTAAATTTACCGTTTTTAATGATTTCATTTCCCACTCTAAAGGAGATGAGCTTTTGATAATAATGGAATAAGGAATCTTCTCTAGCTAATGAATCTTCTACGTTAATCTTATCTTTATTAGGGTTAACTGCAAGCCAAGGAGCAACATTAGAAAACCCAGCGTACTCACTATTATCCCACTGCATTGGGGTTCTCGCGTTATCACGAGAATTCTCAAAGAGGTGATTTCCTATAAGGAATTTGATGAATTTGTTCTTTCTTGTGACATTATAAATGTTATGGAATTCAACATCTTCAATTTGATCTGGGCTAGTGAAATGATAGTTAGTCATTCCGATTTCTTGTCCTTCATAGATAAAAGGTGTTCCTTGCATTAAAAAATAAGCAGAGGCTAAACATTTCGCGCTTAATTCACGATAAGTATCACTTTCATCTGTACCAAATCGGCCGGTACTTCTTCTTTGGTCATGATTTTCAATAAATAAAGAATTCCAACCATTATTATGAAGTGCGGCTTGCCATCTTCGATAAACTTTTTTAAGTCTTCTTAAGTCAAATTTTCTTTCAAGATATTTAACTCCTAAATAGTTATCCGTGTCCGTATTATCAAAGTTAAAAATCATTGTTAATTCTTCACGGCTAGGGGCCACTAATAACTTTGCATCTTCTATAGAAGAAAGAACAGTTTCCCCTACTGTCATAACATCATATTTAGAAATTACATCTTTATTTAATTCATGTAAGAATTCATGAAGTCTAGGACCATTAATATAGGCATCTTTACCCACTAAAGCGATACCTGGGAAGCGATTCTTAAAGTCTTGCTTTTTACTTATTAAAGTAATGACATCGCATCTAAAGCCATCTACACCCATATCAAACCAGTAACTGAGGATGTTTTTAACTTCTTCTCTTACTTTAGGATTTTCCCAGTTTAAATCTGGCTGCCCTTTAGCGAATAAATGAAGATAATATAAGTCACTATTAGGAAGTCTTTCCCAAGCTTTTTCACCAAAGAATCCAGACCAGTTATTAGGAGGTTTCTTTCCGTTTTTCTTACCTTTACGAACAATATAATAATCTCTATATTTAGAGTGTTCTGGGTCTTTTAATAAATCTTTAAAATAAGCATGCTCACTAGAGGTATGATTCACCACTAAATCCATGATGAGTTTAATACCTCTTTTATGCATCTCGTTAAGCATCAGCTTAAAATCATCTAAAGTTCCAAACTTATCATAGATATTATAGTAATCAGAAATGTCGTAACCATTATCCTCTTGAGGGGATGGGTAAACTGGAGATAACCAAACACAGTTAACTCCTAGTTCTTTTAGATAATCTAGTTTAGATATAATTCCAGGGATATCACCAAAACCATCATCGTTACTATCTTTAAATGAACGAGGATAGATTTGATAGATTACCGCGTCTTTATACCAATTAGTCTTTTTTGTTTCCATCTTCAATTTCTTTAATTAGATACATTCTACTACCGAAATCTCCCATTAAACGGACTCCGTCATTTATACCAGTTCCCGCCCATTCATGTTGGAGAAGGATAGCGTGGTTATTAAGTAAGTTACCTTTAACAATGTATTCTTCTTTTTCGCCATCCATTGTTTTTAAGTTAGATAATATTCTAACAAGCGCTCCATTAGGGTTTAGATGAACTGGACTAATAGCATTAACTAAGCTACCAAATTTCTTTAAATTATGGTCGACTGGGACAACTTCTACTTTATAAGTAGCGTTATCATTTAAATCCACTGCATTAAGATTTAAATCAGGGGCGTTCATCTTTTGAAGTTTATTATAATAGATTATTACTTCATCTTTTTCGCCCTTAGAGACGAAAGAATGAATATTATCTTTAAAATCTAACGAACCAAATTGATAGAACTTGCCATATTGGAGAGTCATTCTATTTTCTTTATATACATCTATATAGTGTTTAACTCTTTTTTCTTCGGTCTTTTCCATTTCAGAGAAGATAAGTTCAAAACCTAAAACACCAAAAGAGGCAACATTAAAGCGAGATTCAAGTGGAGTTCTTCTTAAGGTTTGAGAATGTGGAGAAGCTGAAATATGATTCGATAAGCTTGAAGGAGGATAGGCTAAAGCGTAACCGGATTGAATCATCAGTCTTTCATAGCTATCAGTATCATCGCTTGTCCATGTTTGTGGGAAGTAACGGAGCATTCCTAAATCAAAACGGTTACCACCACTAGAACATCCCTCAAATAAAACATCTGGAAATTCTTTAGTTAATTCTTTCATCACGCGGTATAAGCCTAGCATATAGCGATGATAAAATTCACCAGCAGAAACCCCACCAATGATATCAGAAATATGGCGGTTCATATCCCATTTAACATATTCGATATTAGCGGATTTTAAAGTCTTAGATACATTTTCAATAATGTAATCTTGGACCAAAGGATTAGATAAATCTAATATATACTGATTACGTCCTTTAGCAGGATCGCGGTCATTATTTTTAATTGCCCATTCAGGATGAGCTTTATAGAGGTTAGAATCTGGGTTAACGGATTCTGGTTCAAACCATAACCCAAATTTCATATTTAGTTTATTGATCTTTTTTGCAAGGCCATCTAGTCCACTAGGAAGTTTCTTCTTATTGACGTCATAATCACCTAAGCCACTTTTATCATCGTTACGAGTGGAGAACCATCCATCATCTAGAACGAATAGTTCAACGCCATATTTTGATGATGCTTTAGCCAGCTTTAGTAATTGACTTTGTTTAAATTTAGCACCAGTAGCTTCCCAGTTATTGATGGCTATAGGCCGGGGAAAATTGTTCCATTTCGGCTCAATGACGTGGTTATTAACAAAACTATGCATATGTTGAGATGCATCGTTAATGCCTTTATTAGAGTAAGTCATTATAGCGAATGGAGTTTCAAATATTTCTTTATCTTTTAAAAGATAATCGAAGCAGAATGGGTTGATACCACTCATAAGACGGAGGATACCATAATTATCTAATTGAACTAGTTCTAAGTGGTTACCGCTATACATTAAGTTAACTTCGATAACTTCACCGTTTTCATATGTTGTAGCTTTATCTTTAATTAAGAAGAATGGATTATGGCGGTTAGAGGAACTACCAGTTAAAGAAGATACTTGATAAATTCCTGGCTTAATTTCTTGGATAGCTTTGTTAGCTTCATTAGCCCAGCCACCATGAAGGGTCAATATTTCATAGTTATGGTTATTGATATCCATTAACATTGATAAAGCTTTTAAGATATGAAGATCTTTACCAGTGTTATTCTTAACGATAATGTTACGGGCAATGACATCATCTTCAATAAATACTAAGTAATGTAATTCAATAGTTAAATCAATGTTTCTATCTTTTAGATAGATAATTAATTCTTCGTCAGCGTGATGAGGAGATGGAAGAGTCTTAAGTTCCTTGATATCTTTATTAATTTTATAAGAGTCATAATTAAAGTCGAAAACATAACCATATTCTTCGTTTTTAAAAAGAATTTGAGTCTCACGGTAGTCACCTTTATGTGGAAAAGAGAATTCTAAATAAGCGTGGTCCATTGAGAACTCATGGTCTTTTTCATCTTTATAGGCAACAGAAGAACCTTTATTAATTGTGATATTTTGCTTAATAGCATCGATATCAAAATCAATTAAATCGATGTGTCTTCCAAAATAATCATGAAGTAATAAACCTAATTCGTTAGTGTGAAAAATATAGCTATTATTCTTTGTTTCAAGTACAAAGACTTTGTCATTCGTTTTAATCATAATAAAAATCTCCTACTTAATGATTATAACAATTAAGGTTTTATAAATCTTTAATATTATTAAAATTTAATATTTTTCATATAGGAAGTCACCTCTTTGAGACAAATTTTCCCAAACAATAGGCAAAATAAAAGAGCTACAGATTAGTGTGGCTATTGATACTATGCAAATCTATGAAAACGTTTTAATCTTCAAGATAGATTTCTTTAAGTTTAACGATATCCACTCCTAAAGTGTTAGTTAAAAAGTTAGTTATTGAACCATATTTTTCGTTAATCGCGTTAATCGCACTTTCTAGATATTCTAGCTTTGCAGAGAAAACATCCACTAAAGAGGAATGATATTTTTCGTTATAGAAATGTTTGTCTTTTACTTGATCGATAAGTCTATCTATTTTCATCGCCATTGCTTTATTTGTGTATAGATAATCTTCTTTCGCGGTTTCTAAGCCCACTCCTAAAGCCATTTCAAATAAGAAAGCGGCTAGTCCAGCGCGGTCTTTACCTTGAGAACAATGGAAATAAGTTACTTTATCTTTTTTAGATATAACTTTAAAAAACTCTCTATAAGCGCCTATTCCGATTTCTTCACTAACAAGTTCAATATATTGTCTTTTTAAATGATTAAAACCAGAATCATCCGGGTTAACAAACCAGATGAGGTTTCCATCTTCTTTAAAGTTATTCTTTGTGTTTGGATTAGATTTAATCGCTGGGAAGTTATGATAAGTAATGCCTTCGATATGAACATCAGGACGTTCTTCATATTCAAGGGCGGTTCTAAAATCAATAATGTCAGTTAAGTGCCAGGATTTAATGATTTCGATATCTTCTTCATTAACCCTAGAAAGTACTCCCCCACGATATATTTTTCCATACTTAATATGATGGCCATCTTGAGTAACTAGGCCACCTAGATCACGGATATTTTTTTGTCTTGATAATTCGAAGTATCTCATAAGTTTTTTCTATTATAGCATTAATAGATATTTGATACTTAATAATTAAAAATTATTTTGTTATACTTGGTGTTGGAGTTTACTTATGAAAAT
>CAMOYS010000019.1 GCA_946630435.1 uncultured Caryophanales bacterium
TTTTTAACACCATTACTGACATTATTAACTAATGTGACACGATCTTGTTCATCAGTCTTACTTCCTTGTTCAGATGAGGTTTCACTTGGAATACTTTCGCCTGAATTAGTTGTATCAGTATTTGTATCAGTACTCGATGTAGGATTATTACCATTACACGCTGCTAGAAGAGTCATGGTAAGTGGTAAAATTAATAATTTTTTGTTCATTTTTCTTGCCTCCGAGACTATATTATTATCCTTAAAAACAGAATTCAACTCTTTTAGTAATATTTTTTTCTTATCTACTTATTATATAAATATGGTAAAATTTAGCCATTATGATAGTGCAAAATAAAGTTCAAAGTAAAAAAATCCGTATCCTATATATGGGTACTCCTGAAATATCCGCGGTAACTTTAAAAATGCTAATTGAAGCGGGATATAATATCGTTGGTTTAATCGCTCAAATCGATAAAGAAGTCGGACGTAAACATATCTTAGA
Source organism: uncultured Caryophanales bacterium (assembly GCA_946630435.1). Classification (GTDB taxonomy): domain Bacteria; phylum Bacillota_I; class Bacilli_A; order RFN20; family CAG-826; genus Fiminaster. Next base: position 484 of record CAMOYS010000019.1, read on the forward strand.
AAAAGTCCCAACTAAAGTAGTCGCTGAAGAATTTAATATCCCAGTTTATCAAGTGGAAAATATTAAAAATAATTACGAGTTTGTTAAAGAAATCAATCCAGATTTAATTCTTACTTTGGCCTATGGCCAAATTATCCCTCAAGGCTTAATTGATATCCCTAAATATGGATGCTTAAATCTCCACGGCTCAATCTTACCTAAATATCGAGGCGCTGCGCCTATTCAAAGAGCGCTTTTAAATGGGGACACTGAAACCGGAATCTCATTAATGGAGATGGTGGATAAAATGGACGCTGGTAAAGTTTATGCTGTGGAAAAAGTCAAGATTGAAGATAATGATAACTATACATCTTTACAAGCTAAGCTCTCTTTAGCAGCCTTTAATGTCACTGATCATTATTTAGAACTTTATCTAAACAACTTACTTCCAGGAGTGAAGCAAGATGAATCTCTTGTAACTATTGCGAAAAAGATCAAACCAGAAGATGAACTTTTAACTAAAGAATTAAGTGTTAAAGAATTTGTTAATAAGGTCCGCGCTTTAGCAATGGTACCTGGCGCTTATATTTTAGTTAATGAAAAGAAGATTAAAGTTTTTGAGTGTGAAAAAGTTGATGATATTCCAAATGAAATAGTAGGGGAACTCTTATTTAAAAAAGGTGTCTATTTAACCCTTAAAGATGGACTAGTTCACCTTAAACTTTTACAGCTTGAAGGAAAGAAAATTTTAGACGATAAAAGCTTTGCTAACGGTGGGAGAATTTTCGAACACGCAATCATTAATTAATTATATTAATAGTAAAAGCAAAAATTATGATTAACTACAATAAATTTATCGATAGATGTGGTTACGTTATTAGCATCATTTTAAGCGCGCTTTATGTTCCGTTTTTCCTATATCGTCTTTTTAATGTAATCCTAACTAAAAACAAAAATAAGGGTCATCTATTTTATCTAATCTTAACAGTTATCCCAATTATCTCCACTATCCTCTTTGTGTCAGATATCGTGAAAAGTGCCACTCATAAATACCCACCTAAAACACTCGTCGAACTATTCACTAAAAACTACCGAGATAGTTCAAATAATAACACTAATCATAACGATAAAGATGTAATCGATGTCGAAGCCGAAGTGGTGGAGTAAGCTAAAATAAGCCATTTAAAGAAAGAAAACTAAATAAGGTGAGGAATTACTCATCTTTTTTATTTATTAACTAAAAAGGCTCTAATTCAAACGAACTAGAGCCCTTTTTAAGATTAAGAATTAATTATTTTTTCTTCTTTTCTTCTGGTGGGAAGAGATCCCATTCTGGGAATCCAGAGGCATAATCTTGTAAGTCTTCACTTAAAGTAGCGGATTCTTCCATCTTAGCGACTTCAGCTTGGAGTTGAGCAGCAAACTCGGCATCGAGTTCATCACCCATATCTAAACCTAAATCGCCTAAATCGTCACCTAATTCAGGAGCAGCTTCAGGTGCTGGAGCTTCTTCTGTTACTGGAGCTTCTTCAACTTTAGCTTCTTCTACAGGGGCTTCTTGAGCTGGAGCACCAGCTAAATCTGCACCGCAGAATTCACATTTGGTGGCGCCATCTTCGATAGGTGCGCCGCATTGTGGACAGGTTGCCATATTCTATTTTCCTCCTAAATTATAAAACGATAACTTCGTTTTCGGCTTCGTTTGCTAAGAAGTCTTCAACAGTCTTATTAGCGATTGCTCTGGCATCGAGAGCTTTATTAAGCTTATCAATGTTACGATTCTTTTGAGTGTCATAGTAACGGTTGACAGCTTCTCTTAAATCTTCATTAGCTTTTCTCATCTTCTTAGCTTTGCTAAGTTTAGAAATACCGATGAATAATGGGATTAAAGCAAGGAAGAATAAGCAGCAGAGAACAATACCAGTTTTCTTGGTCTTTTCTGCTTCTTCATCAGTGATAGAATCGAGAGTTTTCTTCTTCGCATCATTATATTGTCTAGATAATTCAGCGATTAATTCTTCTCTATTTTCACCGTTTTCGGTTTGAGCGACAAAGTTGAAGGAAGTACCGACATTACCGGTAACCTTACCTGGTTCAACGATGGTTAAGTCGATGACTTGTGGATATTCACCTTTAGTCGCGGTAACGAATTCATTAAAGGCGTTAGAGATGTAACCACCCATTAACATAAGGGCAGTCTTTTTAGCAGAGATATCTGCTTCTCCACCAGTGATGGATTCTCTTAAACGTTGAGCGAAGTCGACTGGTTGGTCTTTTCTTCTAGAAAGGTAGATAGCATCCATTTCGATATGGGCTTTTTCTTCATCACCTTTATGTTTCTTAACGAGTTCAAGATAAGTTTCTTCATCACGAAGTGGTTCTTCGTCTTCATCGTATCTTTCAACTAATTTCATGAGTTGATCATCGATGTCAGCGATAAGTTTCTTCTTATCAACTTCGGTATTAACGATTTCTTTGAAGTAATGTTTAATACCATCTTCACTTTCAGAAGCGCCGATACGGGAAACATAATTGTTAATTTGTGGGTATTGTGGACAAATTTCTTTTAAAGCGACAAATGATTCATCTTGAGATTCGTAACATTTGCTTTGGAAGAAGTTGAGCCAATACGCTTTTTGTTCTTCACCAAAGTGAGTATTTTCAGAAATAAGTTCATCCATCCAGTGATTGATGTGGTCACGGCAAATGTTATCTTTATCATAACCAAAGACACCGTTAGCGTAGGCATCAACATAAGCGATGATGGATTTCTTCATCTTTCTTGGATCTTGGAAAGAGAAGTAGAGATTTAACCATTTGAAGGTTGCATCGGTTGGTTCTTTGCCACCTTGAGCACGACCAGCGCTAACACGGCGGGTAATTAAAGCGAATAATAAACAAGTTTTTTCTTTATTTCTAGCGAAGGCTTCTTGAACCGCACGATTAGCTAAAGATTTGTTATCACTAATCCAGGCTGCTAAAGCAATAAGAGCAGGCGCTAACCAATATTTAGGTGCGCTGATCATTAATTCTTCAGTACATTTAGAAATAGTGTTTTTGGTAATTAAGCCAAGGTCAGTGGCTTGAAGAATACCAAGCATATAAGCACGAACTTGCTTATGAGTACCGAATTTAGCTTCGAGTTCTTGTCTAACACGAACAATTTCGGTAAGAGCAGCTTGATATGCTGCGGTGAGTTTGGCTTGTCTTTCCATCTCTTTAAGTTGTTTCTTAATGAGATCGATTTCATTCATTGTTTGTCGTCTAACACGTTCAAGATTTTGGTCGACAACGGCAATGTTACGGTTAACGATATCTACATTTCTATTAACAGTATCAATTGCACGAAGTACTGGACTAAGATCAACGGTAGCTTGTACATAGTCTGCCATTTTTATCCTCCTTATTTATTAAATAGCAAATTAAGTTTTTTTATTATTTAAGCACTAACTGCTTTTATAACCTTTATTAGCCTTGTTTCATACCGGCTTCATAAGCGGCTTTAACTTTGGCATAGCCTCCTACAAACTTCGCTCTTAAGGCGTCATCTTTAATATTCTTAAAGATCTTTTCAAGTGGTAGGATGACATCTTTATAAATACGTTCAACTTTGGTCTTTAAGTACCAGTTTTTAGTGAGTAAAGGACTTTCTGGGTTCTTTAAGCACATCGTATATAAAGCGTATGCGGTCTTAGGGGTTGATCCAAGAGCGACAATTTGTTCATATAATGAGGCGATTTTTGGTGTGAACCATTCAAAATCTTGTCTCATCATGATGTTGACTGGGGAGAATGACTCCGTAAAATCAACAACTTCTTTTGGATCATCATACTCTAAGAATTTAGCGAGTAATTGTTCTTCAAAGGCTCCAGTATGATGGATGGTCTTTGCGCATAATTGTTTGAATAATTCTTCATCTTCCACTTCAAATTCCGCTTCAGGAAGAACTTCATCAAAGACTTGATCAAAGGCTTTAGTGTTTTTAGTTTGGGCTGAGAACGCTTTGTAATAGTTAACAAAGAATAAAGCCGTAACGTTATTTTTAGAAACAGCAAGAACTCTTTCCCCACAGTTTTTAGCAGAGTCAAAGTTCCCATTAAGGAATTGTCTCATACCTTCATCTAAAGCAGTTTGAACTTCGATACCACCAGAGTTATGTGGCTTTGGAATAAGTCCAGAATTACCACAATACATACAGTTGTATCTTCTTGTTTTCATGACTTCCCTAGTGGCGTCAATAGGGGCGCCACAGGAAGCACATACTAATAATTGAGTTTCTTGATTAGCCATAAATTGCTCTTTCTAATTCTATCTAGTGGAAAGTAAGATTTGGTTACGAGTAGTTAGAATGTTATTAGCGACTTTAATAGCTTTTAAAACTTCTTCTTTTTCGACGTTAGCGTTAAGCATATCTTGAACGACGTTAATTTGATCTTCAAATTGCTTATCGTATTCTTGAGTATGTTCGTTACCAGCGCTTGAAGAGTTATTAACTCTTTGACGGAGTTTAATGAGTTCCGCTTTAACTTCTGGATCTTCAGCTTGGTTAGAAACTGCGCTAACTTTAGTGAAGACAAGTGCAAGATCTCTCATTTGTTCTTCACGTTTAATATCGTTAGCTTGGACTTTACTGAAGCGTTTAATGAAGATAAATGCTAAAGCAACATAAGCTAAGAGAAGTAAAACGTTAAGAACGATTTGAGTAACATAACCACCTTGATGATCAGTATTAACGATCATAAAGATGAGGTTCATTACAAATGTGAATCCCATGTAAAGGGCTGTAACGCCATATAAACCGTTTAAGGTATGACCAGAAAGACGGTTTTTAATTGGGATAAACATCACACCAAGTAAAGGAAGGAAGGCGAACATGGTAAAACCATATCCCCACCAAAGTGTTGCGTGTGTGTTTTCGAATTTAACAGCAACGCCAACAATAACCCAGAACACAATGTTAAACGCAGCTGCACCGATACCAACGATAAGTTTACCGGTATTACCTTGTAAAAATTTTCCAAATTTATCCATATATATTATTCCTTATATATTTATATTTATTATCCGAGTTTAGTACCGCATGCACCGCAGAACTTAGCACCAGCAGGAAGTTCAGCGCCACAGTTTGGGCAGTGAGCAGTTTGTGGAGCGCCAACAGGTTGTCCACAACTACCACAGAATTTAGCACCTGGAGCAAGTTGAGCGCCACAATTTGGACAATGAGGAGCTTCTTCTACTTTACTTCCGCATGCGCCACAGAATTTAGCACCGGCTGGAAGAGGTGCGCCACAGTTCTTACAATTTGTGCCACCTTGTTGAGCAGGATTAGCGGCGTTAACACCAGCAGCACCTGGAGCCATTTGACCCATTTGTTGACCTGGCATACCACCGGCTGGGTGAGCTTGACCCATGGTTTGTTGAGCCATACCACCAAAGGCTTGACCCATACCAGCGCCCATACCAAGGCCCATACCTAAGCCCATACCAGCGCCCATGAAACCACCGATTTGGCCTTGGTTTCCAGCAGCTGTTTGCATTGCTTTATAGGCTTGTTCATCTTGATAGGTGTATCCTTCACGAGCACGAGCACGAGCCATCGCTGTGGATTCGAACTCTTTGTCGAGGTAGGATTGTAAACGTTCTTGATAACGAGCTAAGTCTTCATCTGGGACTGTAATGTTTTCAATCGCAAATGTATCAAGAGTAATAGCGAATTCTTTGAAATATGGATCCATATCGGCTTTAAGACGTTTAGATAATTCGTCTTTATAAGCAGCGATTTCAAGGAATTGAATTCCTGGGATACCATTAGCTGGGTCGCCCTTTAAAGCTTTCGCGATTCTATCGGAAAGTAAAGAAGCGATATCAGTCTTCATAAGTTCGGCGAATTCTTGTGGAGTAACACAATCTTTACCGTTTGGAACTTTCTTTAAGAATTCCATGCATTGTTCAGCGGTTAAATCATCATTAGAGATTCTCGCACCGAAACCACCAAAGGCTCTAAAGTGAATGATAGAACCAGTTTGTTGATCGATAAATTGAGTTGCACCATTAGTACCGAATTTTAAGTTACGGAATGGTTTTAAGTTAATGTAATAGATTTGATAGTGGTAGTGACTACCTTTTTGACCATCAGCGCCTTTAACTGCCGCATTTTCAAAAGTACGGGCAAACTTCCACGCGGAGTTATTACCCTCTTTAAAGTCCCATTTACCTTCTCGAAGTGGGATAAATTGACCCTCGTTATTTAAAACTGCGAGCCAGCCAGGTGCAACGTGGATTTCAGCTTGGTTAGAGAAATCTTCGATTGGGTGACGAACGCAAACGAGTTCGGCAAGTTCTGGATCATCTGGATACCAGTTGATATCTTCGATTGTTTTGGCTTGTGAAAGCTTCTTGTCCCAAAAACCTGCAAGTTTTTGTAAAATACCCATTAATTAGGTCCTCCTTAATTATGTTATGCATTAAATGCCTATACCTAAAATATAACCAAATTTGTTATGCGCGGTCAATATGATAAATGTAAGCGTATGCATATATATGTAATTAGAATAGAAATAGAAGTGCTAAAAAAGTGCTTTAAGCATTGAAAAATATGAATATTTGCACTATTTTGTTCGATAAAATCGTGATTTCAATTAGATAATCTTGATTTTACTTTCATCGTATTTATCTTTGATTTTACCTTTATCGTTTTCATTAGGATAACCAAGATAAATCGCGGAGAATGGAATTCGACTAAGAGGCATATCTAAAGCCTTTTGGATAGCTTTACTGTGGCTTTTATTTGGATAGATTGCGCACCAAACAGAACCAAGACCGAGGTCGGTCGCAGCGAGTAAGATATTTTCAGTAGAAGAGGCTAAATCAAGTGCAGCGAGTTCTTTCATAAATGGAATCGTCTTAAGTTCATTGATACAAGGAATAATGATAATAGGGGATTTATACTTCCCAAACTGCATATTATCGATAACTTTTTGTTTAGTTTCTTCATCTTTAATTACGTAATAAAACCAAGGTCTTCTGTCCACTGCAGAAGGGGAGGCCATCGCTGCATGCATAAGTTTATCTATAATTTCATCAGTAACTTCTTTACTAGAGAATGAACGAACTGATCTTCTAACTCTAATTGTTTCTAGCGTTTCCATAATCTATCTTCCTCTTTTTAACTATATTTTATATTAATTTGTTCTCTTATTTAGATAAAGAAAAAAGAGGGAAAACCCTCTTAATTCTTCTAATTATTATAATAAATTATAATTCGTATGGTGTTAAGTAGATGCTAACAGTCCATTTAGGCATCTTAACTATGAAGGAAGTAGCCTCACAATATTCAGGAACTTTACTACCTTCAATATCGCCTTCATTCTTTTCGGCAAATGAATCCATACTTCTATTATTGAAGTACCAATATAAACCAAAGCCATCTTTTAGTTTTAAGCTAAATAAAGCTTGATCACCTTGCTTCACATTAGTAGGCATGACTGATTCTTCTTCCACTAAAAAGTCGGATAAGTTTGGATAATAAGACCATTCTAAGCTGTATTCGATACTAACATCAGGTTTATTATCAGTTAAAGTAACTTTTAAAGAGATATCTCTACTTACTTCCTTAAGTGGGTAAGAAACACACCAATAGCCGTATTCAATCTCGTTTTCGTGATAACCATTTGCCTCATAACATTCAAAGACTTGGTCGACTCTTTTCATATTATCATAGACATAAACATCAAATCTCATATCAGTGCTATAGGATTCTCCAGATGTTAAACCTAAGATTAGATAGTCATTATTTGACTCAAATTCGACCTTATAAGATGACTTTTCTTCTCTTCCAGTTGTGAAGTATGTTAAGGCTAAAACGAAGTCTTTATTTGGCACTTTGAATGTGGTGGTGCCCACTTTAGATCCTTCTTCTTTCGGAGTGAAAGTATAGAATAATTCATTAACTTGAAGTCTAGTATACTTAATATAAGTAGTGTTATAGAAAGTAACATCTAAACTAACTTCTTCACCAGGTTTATAGTCTTTAGTTTTATCTAAGTCTAAAAGTTCAGTGGCTTTATAAGAATAGATGACATCGAGTAAATGAACTTCGCTAGGAGTTTCACTTGTATTAGATGTTCCTTCAGAAGTAGTCTCACTTGTCACTGAAGTAGTTAGAGTAGAGGTGTCTTTAGATGTATCTTCACTTCCTTTTGAAGTTGATTCAGTGCTTGGATTACCTCCACAAGACACTAAGCTAAAGAGTATGAAGGGAATTAAATATATTTTTTTCATAATTTACTAATTAGTCTCCTTTTCCAAATAAGTATTCTAGCACACTTATATAAATAAGAATAAAAATAATAAAGGCCCTAACTAAGTAGAGCCATTACTATAAAAATGATTAAGTTAAGATTAATGTCCTAATAAACGAATGGAAACCGCATCAGTTTCGGTTCTAATTGTTTCCATATATTCGCTTAATTTTTCTTCCGCGCCTTCATAGGAAACTAAGAAGCGAAGTTGAACAACTTTACTTCCGCCATCATCGATGATTTCGCTTGATAAACTATGAATGCTATAACCAAATGTTTCGGAAATATTTAAGACGCGTTCAAGCACAGGAGTGCCTGGCTTAACCGTAAGAAGAATAAATGGATTCTTTTTATTGATGTTTGTCTCCACCTTCTTAAAGAAGATAAGAACAAGCATGATAAGAAGTGTACCAACGACCGCGAGGACAAAATTAAATGAACCACAGGCAACACCAATCGCCATAACAATCCAAATCGTCGCCGCGGTAGTTAAACCTTTAACACCACTTCTAAGATGCATAATTGCGCCTGCACCTAAAAAACCAACACCAGTGACGATCTGCGCGGCAAGTCGAGCCACATCACGGTTATGGAAAACTTCAGGGAATCCATAAATGGATATAATCATAATAATACAAGAACCAACCCCGACTAAGAGGTGAGTTCTAAGTCCAGCGTTACGGCCTCGTTTTTCTCTTTCAAGACCAACAAGACCACATAAAAGAACGGAAAGAACTAAAGCGATGACACAGAGGATTAAATTACCAACTGGCCAGCCATCTATATTCCAGTTATTTAAGTATTCCGCTATTTTTTGATCTATCGTAATCATAAGAAAACCTCGTTAGTAAAATACTATCTAAATATAACTATACAACTTAAGGGCTTTAAATTGCTATAAATATCATTTATTTTCATTTCTAAATCTTCATTTTCCTTATATATTTATTAATGTATACATATGGCTATTACTCTACGTTTATCCGTCCATAATCTCGTGGATTTCTTATTAAGAAGCGGTGATATTGATGACCGTATTTTTAATCGTAGCACGATGGCGGAAGGAACTAGACTCCATACTTTATATCAAACTAATCAAATTGGTAACTATCTATCTGAATATTATTTAGAAGAAACCTTTAAGGTGGATAGATTTGATGTCGTACTTAATGGTAGGGCAGATGGAATTATCTTAGTTGGTAATTCAATCGTCGTGGATGAAATTAAAACCACGATTGTGGACCTAGAAGAATTCTTTAATAATGAGAAAGAATGGCACTTAGGCCAGGCGAAATGTTACGCGCTTATGATTGCGCATGAAAAGCACGCGGAAGAAGTAAAAATTAAACTAACTTATATCCATCAAATCACTAATGAAAAAGTAATTCATGACTTCACTTTTAAAACGAAAGATTTAGAGAAAGAAGTTAATGATTTAATTTATGAATATATCTCTTTCTATAATTTAGTAGAAGACCATCAGTTAAGACGAAATGAAATCTTAAAAGATGCAACTTTTCCTTATAAAGATTATCGTAAAGGTCAAAGAGATTTATCCCGTTATTCCTATGGAATCGCGCTTAATGGAGGTTTACTTTTCGCAGAGGCTCCAACAGGAATAGGTAAAACAATGTCCACCTTATTCCCGTTTGTAAAATCTTTTAGTTCTACAGATAACGAAAAGATCTTCTATTTAACCGCGAAAAACCCAGGAAAAGAAGCAGCGATAAACGCGGTTATGACAATTAATGAGACTAACGATAACCCAATAAGTGCGATATCAATTACCGCGAGAGATAAAATCTGTCCTAACCCGGATAAAGGTTGTAACCCAGATGAATGTATATTTGCGAAAGCTTACTATAAAAAAGTTAATGAAGTACTTAAGAAAGCTTTAAGTAAGAAGAATCAATTATTCACCTCTAAAGAAATCTTAAAACTAGCGAATAAATATGAAATATGTCCATTTGAATTTGAATTAGATTTATCCCTCTATTTAGATGTAATTATCTGTGACTATAACTATTTCTTTGATCCACAGGTCTATTTTAAAAGATATTTTGATGAATATTCTTCTAATTACCTCGCTTTAATTGATGAAGCCCATAACCTCGTGGAACGTGGTCGAAATATGTATAGTTCATCAATATCGAGTGAATCCCTTGCTAAAGCGAAAGAATGCATTAAATATTTAGACCACAAAAAGATAAAGTCTACCTCTAGGAAACTAACTAAACTCTTTAACGAATTTAAAGATTATCCAGATGGAGAAACATTACTTGAAGATGGACTTGATGTGAGCTTTTTAAACGCGGTGGAAAATTACTTACTTGCTAGTCTAGATGTCATGAAAAACTTACATGAATTTATAAGTGAAGAATTTAAAGATTTCCATTTCGAGCTCAATAAATTTATGAAGCTTATGGACTTTTATGATCATAACTTCGCTATCTATTTATCTAAAGATAAGTATGAAACTAAAATCAATTTATTCTGCTTAAATCCCGCGGATAATTTAAGATCATCATTAAATAAAATTAAAGGCGCGGTTATCTTCTCCGCGACTCTTTCTCCAATCAATTACTATATGAATATGATATGCGGAGAAGACACTAAACCATTCCTCTCTTTAAAGTCTCCATTTAAGAAAAATAATCTCCTCTTAATGGTGTCTCCTAACATATCCACAAGATACAAAAGAAGGAACGAAACAATTTATCAAGTAAAAGACTTAATTGAAGGAGTAATAACTTCTAAGATAGGTAACTACTTTGTCTATGTCCCATCTTATGAATACTTAAATAATCTCGTTCCTCTTTTAGAGGATTTAGATATTGATTTACTTATTCAAGAGAAGAATATGACTAACGAAGAAAAAGAACAATTTATCTCTATCTTCCAATCAAATCCAATTCGTTCAAGAGTGGGTATCGCTGTTATCGGAGGAGCCTTCAGCGAAGGGATAGACTTAATTGAAGATCGTTTAATCGGTGTTATCGTTGTGGGAGTGGGCCTCCCTCAACTATGTTTTGAAAGAGATTTAATTAGAAATTACTTTGACTCTATCGACCCTGAATTTAAAGAAGGCTATAACTATTCTTATCTTTACCCAGGAATGAATAAAGTTTTCCAAGCCGCGGGTAGAGTTATTAGAAGCGAAAACGATAGGGGTGTTGTTTTACTTATTGATGATCGTTATTTAAACGCTAATTACCGAAAACTATACCCAGAATCCTGGAGTCATTATGAGGTAGTGAATAACCGTGATGATGTCGAAGCTTTAATGAAAGAATTCTATAAGGAAGAACTAAATTAACTATGTTAAAGAAATACCTTGTCTTTTCTATTGATGATGGAACAATCTACGATAAAGATGTTATTTCTTTATTTAATAAATACGATATTAGAGGGACATTTAATATTAACTCTAATCTTTCTAACTACACTTGGTACTATAACGATAGTGTTCCTATTACTAGACTAGATTTTATGTCTAATTATGAACTATATAAGAATCACGAAGTAGCAAGTCACACCTTAGATCATATCCATCTTACGAGTGTGGACCGTAAAGAGATAATTAGACAAGTTAATGGAGACTTAACCTATTTAAAATGGCTATTTAAAAGAAATGATATATCTAGCTTTGCTATGCCATTTTCTGATAATAACGAATGGGTTAACAGTGTTATTAAAGAACACACAAATGTATCTAATATAAGAGTCTCCGAGATTGATGAATCATTTAACCCTCCTAGTGATAGATACTTTATAAAGATAACTAGCTTAGATATTAATAGGGCTCTTGAATTATTCCCTAAATTTCTAAAATCAAGAAAGAAAATAAGTGTCTTTATCTACGCGGGTCATAGTTATGATTTCTATCTAAATAACACCTTTACTAAGTTAGAAGAGTTTTTAAAACTAATCAAAGCCCATAAAGAAATTGAAGTAATCACAATGAAAGAACTTGTGAACACCATTTTTAAAAAGTAGGTTTATAATCTTAAGTTATGATTAGAGAAGATATTAAAGAATTTATTCAAACTATCCCAAGTGGAGTAACTATGGTATGCGCGACAAAATATGGGGATAGTAACGATATCAAAACCCTATATGAAGCAGGGCTAAAAGACTTTGGCGAAAATAGAGTGGACGCCTTTTTAACTAAGTATGAAGAGCTTAAAAATCTAGACGATATCAGATGGCATTTTATCGGTCATCTTCAACGTAATAAAGCTAAACTAATCATTAATAAAATCGACTGTCTTCACTCCTTAGATTCTTTAGATTTAGCTAAGAAAATTAACGAACTAAGAGATACCCCATTAGACACCTTTATTGAGGTTTCTATCAACTTAGAAGAGAATAAAAACGGTGTCCCATTTTACGGACTAGAAGAATTTATTAATAAAATTAAAGATTATCCAAAAATCCATCTTGTTGGTCTTATGATGATGGCGTATAAAAATAGTTTAAACCCATATGAAGAATTTCTAAAACTTAAGAATCTAAGAGATGAAATAGAGACTAAATTAAATATCTCTTTACCTTATCTAAGTATGGGAATGTCTGATGATTATTTGTCCGCGATAAAAGCAGGATCAACGCATATTAGATTAGGTCGAATTTTATTCAAATAGAGTCCCTAGAAAAATATCCATAACTATCTTCCTAGAGCACCTATCTATCTCTTGCACATACCAACTCGATAATTTATAGTTTAATTGCTTTTATTGACGGGCTAGCATTATGGTGCTAGCTCCGTTTTTGATAAAGGGTGGCTAGTCCTTTAAAATCAATAAAGCAATTATTATCATCCCGACAAGGACGATAAGGACAAGATTGTCCAAACTAT
>CAMOYS010000020.1 GCA_946630435.1 uncultured Caryophanales bacterium
TAATTTTTCAATTCCGTAAAATTCCATAATGTACTTAACATTATAATATCTTTTGTATAAATTTTCTTTAGATAAGCATATAATATTTTTCGCTTATGAATTTTTTTAAAAAGTTTAACCGCTACGAAAATCTCTTAACCTTCCTTATTATGGAACTTTTAGCGTTAACTTCCTTCGCTTTAGGCGGGAATAACGTTATTTTTTATGTTATTGGATTTGTTTTAGCAATCTTCGGTTTATTAATTAATATCAATAAATTTGAAAAGAAAGAACTCGTATCTTTATTAGCGATGGGTATACCAGTTATTTTAATTGCTATCTTTGTTGCATTTGGGACACCTAATCAATCTAAACCTGTATTTGAAAATATCTTTGTTTTCTTCGCAATAATTTCTTTCTTTGCGTTAGGCTTATTTGCCCGAAGAATGAAATCTTTAAAGATTGAAACTGTTTTATATTGCATTGGCTTTGGTTTAGCTATGCTAACTTTGATTTCTATGATTTATAGCTGGATTAGCTATGGTTTCTTTTATTCTTTAATTTATAAAGACACACCAAACTACTACTATAATGGAGCGATTTTTGATATCACTAAAGAATCTGCTTTCTTATTTGGGTTTAAGTTTAAAGAAGTTACTACTAGCTACACTGGGTTATATGGAATTATCTTAATTTGCTTTGTTCCAGGCTTATTATTTATCTCTCCTAAAAAAGACAAAATGAAATTCATAATTGTCTCATTCATTGGGTTTGTTGGGGTGTTATCTATTCTTTCAGTACCAAATTTCAAAGCGTTACTTTATTTAATTCCAGTCATTTTAGTTACTGTTTTACTTAAGTTTTTATATAGTGAAAAAACGAAGATTGAAACCAAAAAGAAAACAAGAAAAATTGTTTATTATGGTTTTGTTGGTTTAGTAATTCTTCTTGTTATTTTCTTCGTATTAGCATTCCTTAACGCGACTGGTGTTATGGGATTTAATGAAGTAGTTAATAATAATGCTTTCTTATCTAAGATTTTCAATAACGGAAGATTTTTGATGCCAATTAACTATGTCTTAAATCAATCCGTTCTTGAATATAACTTATTTGGTTTTGTTAATTCTATGTCTTATTGGCAAACCCAAGTAGCGTTTAACACTAAAACATATTTCTTTGAATTTGAACTTGTAAAAGAAGGTGGTATTTTCGCACTAGTGGTCTTAGTTTTCTTAATCGTTATTACCTTCTCTTCTGTTTCTAGATATTCTTCCAAAGGAAAAGACACCCCATATATTAAAGCGATTGTTATTTCCTTAATGCTTGGAATATTTATCTATGCTACATTCGCTCAAGATTCATTCCCATTCATTCATGAGAACGAAACATATAATTCATTCTTTAGATCACTTCCTGCTTTAATTCTTCTTTTCTTAATGGGTTATACTTTCTACCCAGATTTAAAGAAAGATGAACATCCTGCTTTTGAAAATGAAGTCGAGGAAGTTAAGGAAGAAATTAAAGAAGAAGAGGGTGAATATGTTGATGATTACACCTTCACAACTGATGAGGAGGAAGAAAGCAATGAAAAATAAAATTTTAGGTATATTCTTACCTCTTTTAGCGATTTCTCTATCTTCTTGTGGTGCTAACCGTGAGCTTTATAAAGCGGGTCAATACGATTCTGCTAACTATGAAGAAAACTATTATACTTCCTGGAATAATGTTGAAAAAATCACCCCGGATGAAGTAAAAGAATATAATGTTACTCCATCGATTGATGATCCAATTAAATCAGGTGAAGCTTTAACTGGTTTAAGATATCCAGATCAATACACTTCGGATAACGAATTACTTGAATGGAACTCTGACACCCCGGTTTATGATAAAGGTATTGGATATGGTCCAACCAAGAACTTAACCACGATTGATAACTCTTTTGCCTATGGTTATTTATCTAAGCTTTATGATGGAAGAGTTAGATGCGATGGTTATTACACTCGTTCCCGTGTTCAACTTGATAAAAGAGGATACGCAACTTATTTCCCAAAAGCTTTATCATCTTATAAGTATTTTGCTTTCTCCGTTAGAGGTGGAACTGGAACCAAATACGAATCAACAAGAAATATTGATATTAAAGTTACTTACCATGTTTCTTTCTATGTGAAGAATATGGAAACTAATAAATACACTAAATACGTCTTTAATATGGAAGATGTTAAAACCCAGACCAATAATGGTGGTCGTACCTCATTACTTAGTTTCTACTTTGATGATGTTTTAGGTGATAACTGGGCTACATTACTTAAAGGCACTACAGCGATGTCTATGACTTATGAGTTATCTTACACTCCATATGCTGATTTAGTGGATGATAAAGAAGCGGAAGGCTGTCACTTCTCCGTTATGCTTTATGAAGTATTATTGCCAGAATCTACCTGGAACTAATATATTTAGAAATATCTAACCATTCACCCATTTCAAAGTCACATTTATCATCGTCTAAGATTAATGTTCCTTTAGCAGGGGTGAATGTCATCTCACCAAAGTAAATTTTCCCGTTTATGTTGTAAAGATCAACACGCACAAATGGGAATTTTTTCGCTAACAACTCGGCTATTTTGACCATTTCATCGAAATTTTCAGGTTTATTTATGCCACTTTCTCTTTTCTTCCAACCATTAAATTGAGAGCCATCAAACGGTGTCCAATCAATGTAATAATTGTTGTATCTAATGTCTTCTCCTCTTCCTGAAACAACATATAAAGATTTAGCCACGCCATTAAAGACATGAATCTTATATTCAAGAGGGAGATGTTCAATTTCTCCGATATATTTTTCAATGATAATTTGTGGTTTAATTTTGGAATAATGTTTCTCTAATGTTTTATTTCCATAGTTAGTTTTTAACCACTTATTGAATTTCTTACGCGCCTCATCTTTATTAAAATTTTTCTTATTTCTAACTATTTGATTGAAAGCGCAAGCATGGGTGCACTTCATAACAAATTGATCTGGCAATTTATCAAAATCGATATCGTCAAATTTTTCAAAAACACCATAAGTTGGAATAAGAATATCTGCTAATCCCATCTCTTTAACATATTCTCTAACCCCATCGCGAGAGGCACATTTACTGACCTCGTCATTTTTTGGATAAACAAATAATCTAAGGTATTGTAACTTCTCAGTATAACGAGTCGGGTTTTTCAAATTACATCTATGATGAGTAATGTATTTATACTGTGTTTTAACGTATGTAACAGGGAAAAAAGTGCGCACAAACCCCCTGAATGGGACATATAGTGCCCTTTTTAGTTTGTTTTCTTTTAAGTTTGGATTTCCTGACATATTAAGAATATTTTACCTTGATTTGATTTATATGCATAATAAAATTAATTCATATGAAAAGAGCATTTACCCGTTATTACACTTATCTCATCGGCGTTGCCTTAGCGACTATTCCAACTTGTATCGCTATTATTTCTTATTTTGCTATTAGTGATAGTGCAGTTTGGCCTTATGAGAATATTAAATATACATTCCTTTTTTCGACTGTCGTGCTCTTTGGAATTGGCTTTATTATTCAAGATTTATATCGCGCTAGAATTAGACACAAAACCAAAAATTGGGCCGAAAAGCTTCCTGAACAGAATCTTGACACAGCCTGGAGTATTTTTTCACCATTTATCATCGCTTCCATTATTACGTTAATCCTTGGATTAATCTTCCATATTAGGTTATTCTAGTTTTTACATTTTAATAAAAATTTTCATCTTTTTTCTGAAAAAATAAAAGCGCTAACATTGAAAAATGCCTTTTTTATGTTGTTTATAAAGTAAAATAATGATACTATTAAACGCAATCTTTAAGATTGAAACTAAAAGGAGGTAATTTTATGAAACAATCCAAAAAATTAGTTGTCGCTTCTTTAGCTGCAGTCGCTTCCTTAATGCTTGCTGGTTGTGGCGGCGGTGGTGGTGAAGAAACCATCAAAGTTACTGGTGAATATTTAACTGGTAAAACTGCCAAAACAGTCTATAACGCATATTTAGGTAGTGCTCCTACAACTTTAGATGCTACTAAATCTCAAAGCGCAGAAAACATTACACACTTAGCAAACTTTGAAGATTGCTTAGTTATGAACGATGAATTTGGTATCTTACGTAAATCCCTAGCTTCTTCTGCAACTAGATCAACCGATGGTAAGGTCTTTACATTCAAAGTTCGTGATGATGTCCCATGGGTTACTTATGAAGGTAACATTTATGAATACAAGGGCACCAAATATTATGTTTCTCCAGAAGATTTTGTTACTACTGCTAAATTAATCTTAGATTTCACTAACAACTCTGAAATTTACTACATGTACACCCTCTTTGTTGCAAATGCATGGGAATACTACTGCTACACAATGATGAATAGCTACATCAGTGAAAAGAGAGTTATTAACGGCTTCGACTATTCAACCTTAAAAGGTGACTTCGATGCTCAAGCCGCTAAGTTAATGGACTTAATCAGAGAATATAGTGGTAACGAACCAGATGAAGTCATTACTAAAGATATGATTTCTCAAATTTCCAGATTTGAACGTGTTGGTGTTAAAGCTGACGCAACTAAGAGAACAGTCACATATACACTTCGTGAACGTGCTGACTTCTTCCCAACAATGTTAACTTACACCCCATTCACTCCAATCTGTAAAACATTCTATGATAGAAACAAAGCCGCTTATGGTACAAACAACACCAAGATTCTCTACTGTGGACCATACATTTGTTCTGAATTTACTGCTACAACAGTTAAATACATTGCAAACCCAACTTATATCCACCCAGAGAGAGTTCACATTAAGAAAGTCAACTACCAAGTCGTTACTGCTGCCTTAACATATGCAGAAATGAGAGAAGCATTTAACCGTGGTGAAGTTGACGGATTCTCCCTTAACGCTGACGACGAAGTCGGTTGGAGAGATTATATCACTGGACCAGACAACACCAATGATATCCGTAATCCATATAACCCGCTTGTTAACAGCCGTGAACTTGATGATGTTACATACACCTATCACTTTGTCTTAAATCAAAACCGTTCAACCGATCCAACTTCATTTGCTCACTCCACCATTTATGAAGGTATGACAAATGATCAAATCGTCGCTGAAATTGAAAACACTAACAGAGCTCTTAAGATTAGAGAACTCCGTAAGCTCGTCTTAGATGGTATTGATTTAACCGTCTTCAATGAAAGATACAAAGCACCAGAAGGTCGTGACCAATATCAAATGAACACATTCACTCCACGTGGTTATGTTTATGATGAAGCTTCTAAAGACTATGTCGATTACTATTACGAAGAATATGCAAGACAAAAAGGCTTAGTCGCTGAAGGCGCAACTGCTGAAGCCGCTATTGCTGCTGGTAAAGCTGCAGTTGGTCCACAACAAATTAATGGTGTTAACCACACTGATGATGCTACTATCGTTGCTAAATATCCATGGTTATCACTTGAAAAGACCAGAAATGATGCTATTAACGCTGTCAAAGCTTACAATACTCAAATCGCTACCTCTGATGCTGACAAGATTAAACTTCCAGTCATCATTGAATACAACTCCACAGCTGCCTTAGATCCAAAAGACGCTTCCTTTGAACAAGATACAGTCGTCACTTGGAACGAAAGAGCTAATGGTTGTACAATCTCTAAAGCCGTTGCAGAAGCTGGTGAATTAGAACTTTGTTCTACTAAATATCCAGGCACTCCTGAAGGTGAATATCCATACTTCAGAATGAAAGATACTAAGATTTCCAATAGTAGTAACTTCACTTCTGTTACCAACAATGGTTATTACACTCTCTACACAGGTTGGGGCTGGGTAGGTGACTATGCTGACCCATTAACCTATATGCACTGCTACGTCACTAGAGGTGAAATGGCTAAGATGAGCGGTAACAACGCCTACTTCAATAACTACAAGTACAATGCTGATACCGACTCATTCGAATCTGATATTTATAACCCAGATCTTGCTCCACAAGCAGAAGGCAATGATCATATGTTCTACGACTACAACAACGCTGTTGATACTGCTAAAGCAGAAAATGGCTCCTTAGTTGCTCGTTTCAAATTATTTGCCAAAGCTGAATATATGCTCCTTAACGAATTACACATCATTAAGCCATCATATATGCCAACTCAAGGTTACAGCGCTTCTGTTTCTAGAGCTGCTGGTTATGAAAATCCAAATGCTCACTATGGTCTTGCTGACAACATCTTAACTGGCCTTTGGGTCTTACAAGAAGTCCCAACTGGTGCGGAAAGACAACAAGCTCGTGACAAACAAGCCGAAAACAAAGCTAAAGCCTTAGCTGAAGTCGGCAATAACACTATTAATCCAATTTACGATAACTAGTTGTTATAATTTCTAAAAATTAACACTAACAAAACTCGAGGTCTAAGGGTATAATTATCCTTAGCCTCGATTTGTTACATTAAGGAGGACACAAATGGCAACATACATCATTGGTTACCTATTAATTATCTTAGTGGTTGCTTTTGTTGTGTTCGTCGAACTAGTTGGCCATAAAGTTATTTTCGTTAATAATGCGAGAATTCAGACTATATTTGGCCACCCATTATTACGTTACTCATTAAGAAGAATTGGCTCTGCTATTATTTCTATTTTATTAGCAATCACAGCCACATTCTTTTTAATTAGATTCAAGGTTGACGCGAATGGGGGACTTGATTTCTGTAAGAAAGTTGTTACCAACTGGGATAAGATGAACGAAACTATTGCATGGGCGCAATGTGCCGCTACAAAAGCTAACCTTGGTATTACAGAGAATTGGTTCGTTGATCTTTTCACCTATTTCTTTAATATCCTTCCATTCCCAAAAACAATCTGTGTTTCATCTTTTGAATCTGTCGTTGATGAAATTACTGGTAGCGTTCAATATTACGAAGTCTTAACTGGATGCCGTACTACTGTTATGTATTTAGGACGAGCGTTCTTTATCACTGCCGCTAATGGCGAGTTCGTTACGGATGTCATATTCTCGAAGATGGGCGTCTCGTTCGAAGTCGGTATTATTGCTGTATTAGTCGAAATTTTCCTTGGCTATCCAATGGGTATGATGATGGCGAGAAGGAAAGATGGAATTTTCGATAGGATTGGTAACGCCTATATTATTTCCATCGATGCTATTCCGGGTGTTGCCTATTATTACATCTGGATGGTTATTTTATGTACCCTTATTGGTTTACCAAGAAAATATGAAGCTGGTAACTTTATGACCTTACTTGCTCCTGCTCTTACTATGGGCTTTACCGGTATGGCGGGTATTGCTTTATGGGTTAGACGTTACATGCTTGATGAATTTAATTCTGATTATGTTAAATTTGCGAGATCGAAAGGTCTTAGTGAAAATAGAATTTTAGCTGTCCATATTCTCCGTAACGCGATTGTTCCACTCGTTAGATCAATTCCTGCTGCGGTTTTAGGCGCTTTACTTGGTACATTCTACTTAGAAAAAATCTATGTTATTCCGGGTGTCGGTGGTTTACTCGTTGATGCGAATGATAAATCAGACTTCTATGTCCTCCAAGGTATTATTATCGTGTCTGCGTTAATTTCCGTTGTTTCCTATTTATTGGGTGATATTGTGACCGCGGTTATCGACCCACGTATCTCATTCTCAAAGGAATAGAAAGGAGCGAATTATGTCAGAAAATAACAATATTAAAAATATTGATTCGGTTGTCTACCATAACGTTGAAGACTTATTCACTGTCGTTGGTGCTTCTGAAGAAAACATTGAAAAACTTACATCCGCTCCATATTCATACTGGAGAGAAACATTTAAACAATTATTTAAAAGACCACTCGTCATTGTCTGTTTAGCTTTATTAGTCCTTATTGTTTTCTTTACAATCTTTGGGCCTATTATGAAGTCTTATCCAGTTGTTGCCGATGAAGCTAGTGGTATCGTTGTTCATAAATCTGAATACTCGAATATGCCTTGGTCTGCACAATACTGGTTTGGTACAGGCGGTAACCAAATGGGTTACTTTACTAAATTAGACTTATGGACCTGTGTCTGGGTTGGAACAAGATTATCCTTAATCTTAGGCACTGTTGTTGCCGTTATCGATACAATTTTGGGTATTATCATTGGTTCCTTATGGGGTTATTTCCGTAAGATTGACCCAATTATGATTGAATTACGTAACTTTGTTGATAACGTTCCATCCATCTTACTCTACTTCTTACTCATGCAATTCCTTAAGCCAAGCTTCTGGATTATTGTCTTCTTACTTTGTATGTTTGGTTGGCTTGGTTTAGCAGGCTTTATCCGTAACCAAATCATCATTATTAGAAATAGAGAATATAATATCGCTTCTCAAACCTTAGGTTCTTCACCAAAAGCGATGATTACTCATAACTTATTACCTTATTTAGTTAGTGTTATCGTTACTGTCGTTTCGACAGCGATTCCTGCTGCTATTTCTTCTGAAGTCGGTCTCGCCTTCTTCGGACTTAGCTTTAACCCAGTCAATGGTGACATTACTTTAGGTCAACTTTTAACCGCGGCTACTAACTCATCAGAATGGGTCGATAATCCAAACTTACTTATCGTTCCGCTTGTAGTTATGGTGCCGTTAACTATTTCGTTCTTCTATATTGGTCTAGCTTTAGCAGATGCGACCGATCCAAAGAACCATCGTTAGGAAAGGAGGATAGATTTTTATGGCTGAAGAAAGAGAAAAAATTCTAGAAGTTAAAAACTTATCCGTTGGTTTCCTTTCCCACGGTAAAAAGATGCACGTTATTAGAGATGTATCTTTAGATGTTTATAAAGGTGAAACTCTCGCTATCGTTGGTGAATCTGGCTCAGGTAAATCCGTCTTTACGAAGACCTTTACTGGTATGCTTGATGCAAACGGATTTATTGATCCTAAATCATCAATTAAATTCCATGGTGAAGAGATTTCGAAGAAAAAAACCACTAAGGAATGGGCTGGAATTAGAGGAAAACGTATCGCTACTATCTTCCAAGACCCAATGACTTCCTTAAATCCACTTCTTACTATTGGTTATCAAATCATGGAAGTTTTAAGACTCCACCATGGTTTAAGTAAACAAGAAGCCAAAGAAGAAGCAATTAATTTATTACGTAAGGTTCGTATCCCAGAACCAGAAAAGAGAATTAAAGATTATCCTTTCCAATATTCTGGTGGTATGAGACAAAGAGTTGTTATCGCTATCGCTTTAGCGTGCCGTCCAGAAATCTTAATCTGTGATGAACCAACAACCGCTCTTGACGTTACTGTTCAAGCACAAATCTTACAACTTATTAAAGAATTACAACAAGAATACAATTGGACAACCATCTTTATTACTCACGACTTAGGTGTTGTTGCCAATATTGCTGATCGTATCGCGGTCATGTATGGTGGTCAAATTGTGGAATATGGAACTGCAGAAGATATCTTCTATGAACCTGCTCATCCATATACCTGGGCTCTTCTTTCTTCTCTTCCTCAACTTGGAAGTAAGGAT
The DNA here is from genome assembly GCA_946630435.1 of uncultured Caryophanales bacterium. GTDB lineage: Bacteria > Bacillota_I > Bacilli_A > RFN20 > CAG-826 > Fiminaster. Next base: position 9,543 of record CAMOYS010000020.1, read on the forward strand.
GAACCACTTGTTTATATTAAAGGTAATCCACCTTCATTTAATACTGAAATTATTGGTGATGCCTTTGCCATTCGTAATGAATATGCGATGAAAATTGACTATGTTATGGATCCACCTATGTTCCAAATTAGTGACACTCACTATGCTAAAACATGGTTACTTGATAAAAACGCTCCAAAAGTTGAGAAACCTTTAATTATTCAAAACTTAAGAGCCAGAATGAAACAGGCTGCGAAAGATTTAAAACGAGAGGTGGGTGATTATGATGAAAAATAAAGAAGAAAAAGTAGTTACTCCTGAAGAAAACACAAACACTCGTTATATTGACATTCAAAGCCCATATAAGCCTGAAAATGCGCATCATAATAATAAAAAAGGTGCGAAATATAAAGAGGAAGATAATGAACCATTATCCACGATTAAAGGTAAGGAAAATGACATTATCACTTTAAGCCACGTTGATATTGGTTTTAAACGCGGTACTGATTTACGTGTCGTTGTTAAAGATTTTAACTTAACTATTAATCGTGGCGAGATCTTCGGTCTTGTTGGGGAATCCGGTTCTGGTAAAACCACGGTTGGTCGTTCTATTATGAGAATCGTTCCAGTTCTTGATGGTGAAATTAGATATAACGGTCACTTAATTTCCGGTAATATCGGTAGAGCTCGCGAAAGAGAACTTAAGACCAAGATTCAAATGATTTTCCAAGATCCATCCGCTTCATTAAACGATAGAGCGAATGTTGACTATATCGTTTCTGAAGGTTTAAGAGCATTCCATCTTTACGAAAACGAAGAAGATAGAATGGAAAAAGTTGACCAAATGATGAAGCGTGTTGGTCTTAGACCAGAACACTTAAGACGTTATCCACATGAATTCTCTGGTGGTCAAAGACAAAGAATTGGTATTGCTCGTTGTATGGTAATGAACCCAGAAGTTATTATCGCTGACGAACCAATCTCGGCGCTTGACGTCTCAATTCGTGCTCAAGTCTTGAACTTAATTAAAGAGTTCCAAAAAGAAAGTAACATGACTGTTATCTTTATCGCTCATGACCTTTCTGTTGTTAAATACATCTCTGACCGTATTGGTGTTATTTATGGCGGTCGTTTAGTAGAACTTACTACTGCTAATAGATTATTTGAAATGCCATTACACCCATACACTAAATCCCTTTTATCTGCGGTCCCAATCCCAGATCCACAAGTCGAAAGAAAGAAAAAGATTATTTCTTATAATCCATTCGCTCATGGCTATAAATGGGATGATGTTCCAGACTTCTACGAAGTAGAACCAGGACACTATGTGAGATGTAATAAAAAGGAACTTGCTCAATATAAAGCAATTATTGCTAATGAAGGGAAGGAGGCTAAATAATGGAATTTATTGAACCAAAACCAGTGGAAAAAGACCCTGGTGAAAAGAAGAAAAAGATCATTATTGGCGTCGCTTCCGGTGTCCTTGCTTTAGGTGCATTAGCGACCGGCATGACTTTATTAGTTAATAATATCTTTTTAGATTTAGATCATATCGAATTCTATACATATAGACATCGTATCGAAGAAGGTTTAGCTAACGAAGTCGAAATTGTTAGCATCAATGATGGCGTTACACTTCCTAAAAAACTTAGACTTCCAAATAAATTAAGCGGATATCCTGTTACTAAAATTGGTGATAACTGCTTTACTTTAGAAGAAAATTTAGAAGAAATTGTTTTCCCAGATTCATTAAAAGAAATTGGGGCGTCAGCTTTTAAAGGCTGCACTAATTTAGCTAGATTTAATAATCCTTCTCAATTAAGTTTCATTGGTACTGATGCATTCGCTGACACTAAGTGGCTTAGTTCACAAGAAGAAGGCTTAGTTACTGTTGGACACTTCTTATACACCTATAACGGCTCAATGGTTGAGGATTCAGTTATTGTTGCTTCAAAAGATAGCCCAGAATACGACACTCACTCTGGCGATGTTATTAATCTTGGGGAATATGTTAACGTTTCTGATGGTGTTTTTAAGAATCAAACTAACTTAGTTTACGCTGAAATACCTGACACATTCACTCACATTAACGCTAACTTATTTGAAGGTTGCACAAATCTTGAAAAAGTTGTTCTTGGTAATAATGTTACTTCTATTGGTGATAGTGCCTTTGAAGGTTGCCAATCATTAGTAGATATCAATTTACCAAATTCAATTAAAACTATTGGCGAATACGCTTTCTTCCAATGTGATTTAGATGGCGAAATTGTTTTACCTTCTGAAATTGACGATATTGGAAGTTATGCTTTCGGTCTTAATACTCATATCACAAAAGTTACCTTCCCATACAAGGAAAATGGTGGACTTGATGGCATTTCTGCAGGGTTATTTAGCAATTGTTCTAGTTTAGAAACCCTTGTATTTGATGATAAGGAATTTGCTTCCGATACATCTCATATTAGCTATATTAGATCTAACGCTTTTAAGAACACTAAATTAACAAGTATTAAAGTCCCATATAACGTTTCTTCAGTTGATAGTGGTGCTTTTGAAGGAATTACTACCTTAACGAGTGCTACATTCTATAACAACACAACTGCTAAACGTTTAAATACTCGTATTTTGGCTGATGATGGCTCATATAAATGGTCTAAATCTGCTGTTTCTTATCAAGGTGTTGTTGTTTTTGGCGATAGAGTGTTCTGTGGTCAAGATCCACACGCTGTTGATCCAGGCGCACCATCCGCATTTAAATCTATTAGATTAATTGATGATAATGGACTTTTAACTGCTGATAACAAGATTTCTTTACCATTAACTCTTAAGAACTTAGGTTCTTCCACAAAAGACTCTTATATCTTCACTTATTCTTCTATTACTGAACTTGATTTATCTAAAGATTATTCAGTTGTTGATGATAAATATATTAATGATTCATCATACAAAGCTGCTATCGAAGATATTAAGTATGTTGCCCCATATCTTTGCTACAAGGTTAATTCTTTAACAAGTATTGATTTTACGGGTAACTCTAAGATGGAATACATCTATCGTGGTGCTTTCGCTGATTGTACTTCATTAGCAACAATCTCACTTCCAAATACATTAAAAGGATTAGAAGCTGAAGCATTCTCTGGCTGCACATCTTTAAATGGTGTTGATATCACAAATGTTTCCGCTTTACGTGGTATTGGTGGACGTTTATTTGCTGGTTGTACATCTCTCACTTCCTTTAATATCTCCAAAAATATTGTTCAAATTAATGATGGTGCCTTTGAAGGCGCAACAAATTTAAAAACAGTTACTTTTGAAGAAGAAGGTTCTGAATTCAAAACAATTAACGCTGATGCATTTAAAGATTGCGCTGCACTTGATACCATCAATATTCCTGCTGGTACAACAAGCATTGGTAATAATGCCTTCGAAAACTGTGCTTCTCTTAAAGCCATTACCTTAAAGAGTGTTTCTTCTCTTGGTGTTGAATGCTTTAAGAATAGTGGTTTATTAGAACTTGAATTACCTGCCTCCTTTAATAAAGTTATTCCTCAAGAATGCTTTAATGGTTCAGCTAATCTTTCCAAGCTTCATATTATGTCTCCAGTAGTTGTTACTTTAGGTAAAGATGCTCTCACTGGTACTAATATTAAAAGCGATGGTATTTATGTCTTAGCTGAATTAGTTGATAGCTATAAAGCTAATGAAAGCTGGGCAGCTTACAAAGACTACATTAAACCAATTATTTATTAATTAAAAAACACATAGGAAGTCCTATATTTGAGAATAATTTTCCCAAAGGG
>CAMOYS010000021.1 GCA_946630435.1 uncultured Caryophanales bacterium
TTATCTCTTAATTTAAAGACACCTGGAGTGACATCTCCTAGATCTTCAGCGATAAGTTTAAGATTTGGTTTTTGTTTATAAAGTTCATAAAAGAAGGCACTTCCTGGTCCTTTTACCCATTTTCCGTGTTCTGCGGTTTCTTCTTTTCCCTTAATTTTATAATAAGAATCAAACGCTCTAAAATGGTCGAGACGAATAATGTCATACATTTTAGAAGAATATAAAATACGATTAATTAAGAAAGAATAATTATCTTCTTTTAAAACTTTAAAGTTATAGATTGGGTTTCCCCATCTTTGACCAGTTTTAGAAAAATAATCTGGTGCAACTCCGGCAATATATTTTGCAGTGTTATCTTTATTAAGTAAGAAATACTTTTTATTAAAATAAACATCACTACTATCAAGCCCAACATAAAATGGAATATCACCGATTAATTTAATACCGTTTTGATTCGCATATTTTTTAAGCTTTAAATATTGCTTTAATAAAAACATTTGTAAGAAGGCGTGATAATAATAAAAATAAGAGAAATCATCATCGTAATTAGTGTCTTTCCACTTATTAAAAGGCAATTGATAATTCTTATCTTTAAACGCCATAAAGATGGCAAATTCTTTAATGTGTTTGTTCTTTTTTAAGAATTTATCAAGCTCATCAAAACCATTTTGTTCAACATAAGTTTTAAAAGCATATTTATATATTGTGTGCCTAACTTCCTTAGACTTGTTATAGTTAATTCTTTCTTCCTTAAATTTATAATTTTCAAGCGAAAAACCTATAAGAAGTCCCCTCTTTTGGAAATCTTCAATATCTAAGTATATTTCTTCAAAAGCATAGGAAGAGAATGGCTGATATGGTGAATTTCCATAAGAAATAGGATTTAAAGGAAGAAGTTGCCACGCTGTAAAATGGTACTTTTTTAAAATATCAACAAAGAAAAAGGCTTCTTTTCCGAAGTCGCCATTACCATATTCATTTGGTAAGGAAAATATTGGACAAAGGAAGCCTTTAAATTTCATTTAGTTACTTTCAATACCGAACATTTGATCCATTAAGAATGGATAATCCACGAATGGATTACGGTTACCTTGAAGGGCATAGACATTTGTATTTCTTAATTTTTCTTGTTCATTAACTGGATCAAGTCTATTCCATCTACAAATTCGAGTATATAAATCAGTATATGATTCACTTGGATCTTTATAGATAACGTCTGCTAAATCAAGTGAACCAGTGTATTTATCTTTATCATCATCAGATTTATACATTCCATAATGGACATAAAGATAAACAACGGTACGAGCAATATCGCCTTTCCATTCATCAGCAGGTTCAGCTTTTTTCATTTCAACACTATATTTTAAGGCATATGTACCACCATCAGTGGAAAGCTTAAAATCTTCATTTTCTTTAAATTCGTAGAAACGATAGTTTTGACGATTAGAGTTAACGGTGCCATTGCAGTTACGAACATGGTAGAAATCACTACCACCGCCAACATAATCTTCACCGATATCTTGTCCACCTTCTCTACCCCATAAACCATTAGAGTTAGCGCATGGCCAAACGTGTTCACGAGATTGATAAGATGTAACTTTTTTAGAAGTATAGTAGTTAACTAATTTTGAAGTATCGGATGGATCCATATCCGCTTTATTAGCGTATGTTCTAGTTTCAGAATACTTATAGTAAGTTGTATGAGTATTAATCATTAAACGGTGTAACGCTAATTGGAGTGAGGTTGGGCCCATATCTGTATTAATAGAGGCATAATAACCGTTCCAAGCAGTTGGATCAATAGTTTCAGAAGTTTCAGTAGTTTCAGAACTTGGCTCGCTTCCTTTTGATGGCTCGGTTGGATTATTTCCACCTTGGCAACCAGCAAGCATTAAAGCGATAAATGGTAATAGAATAATTTTTTTGGCGTTTTTCATATTTTTCTCCTTATTTTATTCCACAAATTTGTTTTGTTTTATCGTTAGTTAAACCCCAAATACGGCAAGCATATTCTGGGTGATCAACGAATGGGTTACGGTTTCCTTGAATCTTTTCAATTTCATCGCTACGTCTTTTTTCCATTTCGGATGGTGCGTATTTTAAATTCCATTCAAGAAGATCGCTTAATTGACCCATTTCAAAAGAATTACTAGTTGAAGCAGAGATGCTATCTATTAGTTTGAGCTTTAAATATCTAGTTGCATCATAGAATAAAATACGAGCAATATCTCCCCTATATTCTTCTTTGCAGCCAGGATAATTTTTAGGATCAAATGGATTTAAGGAACCTTCTTCAGTATTTTCAGCGTACATATAATTACTTCTATCGGTGTTAACTTTACCCATGCATGGACGAATATTGTATAAATCACTATATGGTGTAGGAACTCTTATGGTTTCATAATCATTCACATTTGGATTATTTGAATAACATCTAAATCTTGATTGACACCAAACGTGTTCAACGTTTAATTGATTATCCCCTGTTCCGAAAGAACCAAGGGTTACTTCATAGCTTTCACCAGTGTAATAAAGAAAGATATTGCCTTTAACATTTGGATCTGCATCAGTTTTTTCAAAATGATATTGGGCGTTTTTATAAGGGATAAATTTATCATGCATAATGACACCATTTAAGGTATTTAAAACTTCATATTGATCCATGTCATCTGTGATAACTTTTTCAAACATATCAGGTTCTTTACCACCACAAGAAGATAAAGCTGCTAAAGAAATTGCAGTGAGTAAAAGTGAAGAAATAGATGTAATAACATGACTAACTTTTTTCATATATTTTAAGTATATTGTTGACCCTTCTTATTTTCAATAAATCTTTATTTAATTACCTTTTCGACAAACTTGATAAAAGCAACACGGCCTCTTTCATCATTTTTAAAGACTGCAGTGTTATCTAAAATTCCACGGCAAGTATCTTCAAGTTCTTTTTGAACTAAATCATGAGGATTTCCCTCTAAATGACGTAGCTTTTCAATCATTGGAACGAAAGGTTCTAAATCTGGATTCGTCATTAAATAACTACCCGCTTCAATATGGTTTTCAAGAATTCCTTCCACAAGTGGAAGTTGTCTTTCTAGTCTAGCTGGGAGAATAAATAAACCCATTGCTTCAATTAAACCAATACCTTCTTTTTTGATGTGGTGATATTCTGGGTGAGCATGGAAGATGCCATCAGGATATTCATCGTTTTGACGGTTATTTCTAAGCATTACATAGAAGATATATTCTTTGCCGATTTTTCTTAAGATAGGAGTAATGGAGTTATGTCTAACTTCCCCTTCATATGAGATAATATCTAAATCAGGATTATCATATTTATACCATTTATCGATGATATCCATAGTGAGATTAATGATATCTTCACGGTTCTTACTTCTTAAAACGATCGTAGAGTTATACCAATCTAATAGACCAATTTTAACTTCTGGATATTTTTTAGATTCAAATGTTTCTTTAACTTCGCGTTTCATCATTGGGAAGATATGGTCTCCACCTTGGAAATGTTCATGGTCTAAGATTGAACCACCAGTAATTGGAAGGTCACTATTAGAACCAATAATAAAGTGAGGGAACATATCAACGAAATCGAATAATTTAGAGAGATTAGAACGATTAATAATCATTGGAGTGTGTTTCTCACTAAACACGATGCAGTGTCTATTAAAGTAACCATATGGAGAATATTGAAGATACCAGGTTTCTCCTCCTAAATTTAGTGGGACAAATCTAATGTTTTGACGAGCTGCCTTTTTAGCGTTTCCTTCAAAACCTAAGTTTTCTAAACATAAGACACATTTTGGATAAGAAGTAGAGACCGCGCCGACAAGTTTAGCGATATCTTTATTGTTCTTTTCCGGTTTAGATAAGTTAATGGAGATTTCAAGTCCATCACGAGAAGTAAATACTTTATTCTTTAATACTTTTGTCTTTTGAACATAATAGTTATTTTTCGAAATTTCATATAGGTACTCAGTTGCTTTTTCTGGAGAGGAGTTATATTTCTCATTAAATCTTTCTCTAACTTTTGATGGCATTGGAGAAAGTAAAGACATAACTTCACTTACTAAAGAGTCTTCTTCGTGAGCGTCTAATTCTTTTCCATATTCACTTAATAAGGCTTGAATTAAAATATCAGGAACATCGAGTTTCTTAATACCTTGTTTTTCAATTTTACCTTCATAAGGTTCAACTTGATTAAACTTTGCAAGTAATTTGTTACGAATATAAATGGCATCAAAATCATCTAATTCGAGATGGGTTTTAGCGTAATAGACTAATTCTTCAATAACTTTATTTAACATAATTCCTCCTTACATCATTGGTGCAAATATTCTTAAGACGCCCCAAATGATTTTTCTATGTCTTCTAATTTTGTTATATCTTTCTAAAGTAATTTCTTCTGAGACTCTCATCGTTTCTTCATAATCCTCTTTCATATCAAGGATCGTTTTAGCTTTATAAAGGAAAACTGCATTTTCTAAATTTAGATATAAACTACGATAATCGACATTAATGGTGCCAATCGTGGCGTATTTATCATCAACGATAAACATCTTTTCATGAATGAAACCAGGAGTGTATTCATGAATATGAACCCCTGCTTTAATAAGTTTATCATAATAGCTTCTTGTAATGTTAAAGACCGCTTTTTTATCAGGAATACCTGGAGTAACAATATGAACTTCTACGCCACCCTTAGCGGCATTACAAAGTGCCATCTCCATCGCTTCAGTTGGGATTAAGTATGGGGTGGTTATATAAATATATTTCCTAGCAATACTAATTAATCTTAAATATAAGGATTCAGCAACTGCTTCATCATCATAAGGAATATCGCCATAAGGTTGGATATAGCCATCACTTTCAATCGTGGATGTATGGTAATAATATGAGAAATTATATTTTTCATCAGATAGTTCTTGATATCCACCTTTATTAGCAACCCAGTTTTGAAGGAATAACATAGTTAATCCATAAACTCCTCTACCTTTAAGCATGATAGCGTTATCTTTCCAATAACCGAAGCGAACAATTTTATTAACATATTCATCCGCTAAATTAAGTCCACCAGTGAAACCAATATAACCATCGATAACTAAAATCTTTCTATGATCACGGTTGTTAATCTTAACATTGATAAATGGTTTAAAACGGTTATAGGAAACACATTTAATGCCGTATTTTTCCATTTTCTTAGGGAAGGAAGTTGGAAGAGTAGAAATAGATCCAACATCATCATACATTAATCTAACATCTACCCCTTCTTTAGCCTTCTCTTTTAAAATATTCAAAATTGAATCAAAGAATTCGCCTTTTTCAATAATGAAATATTCTATAAAGATATAGTGTTTAGCTTTCTTAAGTTCTTCTAAAACAACTGGCCAGAATTCTTCGCCGGTCTTAAAGAAAGTAGTTTCAGTATGATCATATATTGGAGAACCTGATGAATTTTGAATGTAGTTAGCAATCTTAAGAGCGTCTAATGAATCACTATCTTTGCTTAATTCTTCAGTAATTCTAGGACTAGTTGGAATTTGTCTAGTCGCGTTAACAATAGGACCAATCTTCTTTCTCATTCGTTTAGTGGTGTTTTTGTTGCCAAACATTAAATAAATAACCACACCAATAAAAGAGAATAGGCCTACGATGAATAACCAAGTAATTTTATAGGAACTATTAGCCTTTGAATTGATGATATAAATCATTACAATCACATCTAAAAGAACGAGGAGAATAGATCCTGCAAAGTAGAAATAAATAGACAATATTTCAAGGATTTCATTGAAAAAGATTGAGAGCAAAATAATTGCTGCTAATTCAACAAAGATGATTAAACCAATCCAGAATAATCTTCCAAAGAATAGTCTAAAAAACTTTTTCATATCTATAATAGTATATATTATTAAATATATAGTAACAAACACTTTATAATGAGGAACAACTCATCAAAAAATTTTTTCATACAAATTTCATACAAAGGTTCGGCTCTTTGGGAATTTTTTCCCATTTGTTATATTTCTTATAGGTTTTTACTATAGACAATAATGACGAGGTTAAATAGAATTTAATTAGAAAGTAGGTTTTACTATGAACAAATATATGAGAATGGCCATTAACGAAGCTCGCAAGGGTATTAGAAATGGTCACGGAGGTCCTTTCGGAGCCGTTATTGTTAAAGATGGCGTTGTTGTCGGAAAAGGACACAATCAAGTTGTTAAAAACAACGATCCAACTTGCCATGGAGAAATTATGGCAATCCATAAAGCATGTAAGACTTTAGGAACATTTGATTTATCTGGTTGTGAACTATACACCACTGGTGAGCCATGCCCAATGTGTATGTCTGCTATTTTATGGGCTAACATTGATATGGTTTATTATGGTTGCAACATCTTAGATACTGAAGACATTGGCTTTAGAGATAAGAAATTCTATGAAATGCAACAACCAGGTGCTAGAGAAAAACTCGTTCATGAATTAGATCGAAAAGCTTGTTTAAAACTCTATAAAGAATATAAAGAAATCACAGATAAGGTGAATTATTAATAATGTTTAAGAAAATCTTTAAGAACCTCGGCGATGGAATTAAAGAAGTTTTTAAAGGTCCTGCTGAAAAAGATAATTTATTTAGTCTTACAGGTAGAACCCCATTAAGAAACGCTATTCCTTTTGGCATTCAACATGTTTTAGCCATGTTCGCCGCTAATATCACCCCTATTATCATTGTTTTCTCTGTAGTTGGATTATTAGGAACTGACTTTGCAGTTTATTCAATGCTCGGTGCCTTATTTATGGCGGGTATTGGAACTATTATCCAATTATTAATTGGTGCAAGGCTTCCAATTGTTATTGGTACTTCTTTCACCTTTGTTCCTATCTTTATTACTATTGGTTTAAGTGTTGGCGGCGGAGAAGCTGCTTACTATACAATTTTAGGTTCTATTATTGTTGGAGGAGCTTTTGCTACTATCTTTTCCTTATTCTATAAATGGTGGGGAAAACTTATTAAACCTATCGTTCCTGCTATCGTCGTTTTAGGCATTGGTTTATCATTGCTTGCTAGTGGCGCCAACCAATTCTTTGGTGGAACTTCTGTTATCGCGGAAGTCATCGAAACTGGGAAAACAGCATCAGGAGTCCCTTATTTTTGCTATATCATCGTCGCATTAGTCACAATTATCAGCGCGATTTTATGGTCAATCTTTATTAAAGGTGTTTGGAAAAACATCAACATTATTGTCGGCATTATCGTAGGTTATATCGTTTCCTGCTGTATCCCTGGCATGGTTAATTTCAGTGGACTTGTTATCGATTCAAACGCTTTAGTTGGATCTCATGGTATTATTGATTTCCCACATATTATTGATGCCACTAAACTAAGATTTGAAGTCGTTCCTTGCGTCTTAACATCTGTTTGCTTTATTGTCGCTATTGTTGAAGCAATTGGAGATACCACTGCCTTATGTAACTCTGGTTTAGAAAGAGAACCAACAAGTAGAGAACTTGGTGGAGCGTTAGCTTTTGATGGATTTAATTCCACTATCGGTGCATTATTTGGTGCACTTCCACTTACTACCTTCTCTCAAAACGTTGGTATTGTTGCTCAAACTAAAGTTGTTAATAGATTCACTATTTTTATTGGTGCATCTTTCCTTGTTATCGCTAGTTTCTTCCCTCCAGTTGCTAACTTCATCTATTCAATTCCTGATGTAGTTATCGGTGGTACAATGGTTATTTTATTTGGTTCAATCGCGGTGGTTGGTATGAAATCAATCTCTGAACTTGGTTGGAGCGATAAAAATATCTTAATTGTCGCTATTTCGATTTGTTTAGGCTTTGGTTTAACAATCGCAACTGTTACCTTATCAAATGGTTCCACTGCTATGTCAGTTGGCTTATTTAAAGAATTAGGCTTAGAATGGCTAGGTGATTTATTATCTAATAACGTCTTAAATATGTTTGTTATTTCGATTATTCTTTCTTGGGCTTTGCCTGATGATATGCATATCGATTTATTCCATAAGAAGAATAAAAAGAGCGAAGAGAAATAATAACTAAGCTAAACTAAAAAGTAATGGCCGAGACCATTACTTTTTTATATTAATATAAAACCTTATTTCATTTCGTATTCAATTACTAAGGTATGTAAGGAGATAACTGACCAGTAATCTAAGCCATCTTTATAAGTATTTTGTAAGATGATAGATTTAGCGTTTACTTCGTATTTATATCCTATTCCTGCATATTCACCAATCATCTCTCCTTCAAATTTGGTGCCTGTAATTACATCGCCAGAAGATGATGCAGTTAATTTTGCTTTAGTTAAAGGGTCATAAGTTATTGAAACAGACTTAATGATGTATTCATGGTCTAATGAATCAAAGATATTGAGTTCAATATAACCACCATCACCATCGCTAGAGGCGAATAAGCACATTCCTTTAGTAGAAATTGGAGTACCTTGAGTGTAATAGCTTGGGGCGTTAACGTAACGATAAAGTAAGGAGAAGCGTTCGTTTTCACCAAAGACATCTTTAGTATAATCAGTTATTTCTGCACTTGGTTGTTTATTAGCATCAACATTTAAGGCGACTTTTTCTTTAAAATCAGTTCTAGTATTATCAACGCGTTTAAGGGTGAGAATTGCGTCATAACTGCCATCATTATTTTGATAGATTTCATTAACTTTAAATTCCCAGCCTAATTTCTCTTCGTTATCGAGTTTTTCACCGTTTACAAATTGCGATTTATATTTAACCATAGAGAATTCGTCTCCTGGTTGGAATAAAAGATCACCGTTATAAAGTGTTGAGGAAGTATTAATATTTTCTTCTTCGTTATTTCTAATCCAGTGGACTAAATCGTATTCGCTTTCTGTGTCATAGTTAGAATAGGCTAGACTATATTTACCACCTTCGGTTATTGTGTTTGTTTTAGCAAATCCTTCATCAACAATATGATTATAGTCATCAAGAATAGAGTTAATATGCCATAATCTAATACCACTGGTGAGATACTTCATAGTGCCATATTCTTTTTCATAAGCATTTAAGAGGGTTGGAGTGAATAGTTCGATAATTAAATATTCATCAAATAAAGAATCGTTCCATTTTCGAGAAAGAATGATATTTTGTCCACTTGATTGTAGATCAGATAGTTTAACTTGGATTTCATCCCCTACTTCATATTTAGAAGCGTCATATACTTCCGGTTTATTCCATCCGATTAAGTTAAGATGATATGGGTCGTGGCTTCCAACGTCATTATCTTGCATCGAGAATGAGCCTGCTGGAGAATATCTTTCACTCGCTAGAGTAGTTTCATAAAGGTCTTTATTACCAAACATGTGCCCTACTTCATGGATTAAAACACGAGAATTAACTCTAAAAGCATATTCAAATGATTTTGATAAGTCAGTTGATGCTTTTTGTTTACTTACATCAATACCCCTAGCGTTAACGCCATATAAGCTACCAGTTGGAATAAACGCCATATTGTTATATTTATAGGCTGGCTTAGTGTGGTTAGTGGATTCAAAAGCAGTTGATCTCATCTTATCTGTAGAATAACCATAATAGTTAGCTGTGTAATAAATAATTACACCATCCACTCTTCCATCATTATCATTATCATAATTAGAAATGGAATCAGTTGTATGAGTGCTAAAATACCATTCAATTGCATCACTTGCTAAAATGTGAGAGTTTTCAGTTCGATTATCATTAGATAAGTCAGAATAGTTTTTATATGATGTATCGGATGAATAGTAGTCACTTACAATAGAGTTAAGATGCAATGTATCACGAGATTCGATTTCATAATAAGTCTTTAAAGAACTATATTCTTTTTCACCTCTAGTTGCGTTTAAGATATAGTCAATATCTTCTCTCATTTCTTCTTTTTGAGAAGCGTTAAAGAAATCAGCACTATCATTAAACCAAACTGGAATGACAAGGAGATTAATGTTGCCACTATGAGGTAATTGTGTTGCTTCACCAGTGTAATAGTTTTTAGCTAAATCATCGAAATAGGACTTTGCTGTAGCGCCTTTATAGTCAGTTACTTGATACCATTTAACACTATAAGTGTTAGAGACTTCGACATTATCTTCTTGATAAGAAACTGTGACATTTTTATAGAATTCATCTTTATCAGTAATCTTAAATGTTAATAAAGAATGATTAGTGATCTCTTTTTCAAAGCCACTTTCATATCTAACTTTTACTTCACCTAAAACAAGGACGTTATTATTAATAACTAATAAGCCATCGCCTTCTCCTAAGATAGAGATATCAACTAAATCGTTTTTAACAACATCAATGGTGATTGTTATACTTGATTCTTCATAAGCAAAAGTAACCGTTGAAGTTCCAACTGCTTTTCCACTTATTTTATTAGCGTCATTATCAAGAGTTAAAACATCAGAATTAGAGACTGACATGACACCAGTTTTATTAACTTTGTTATATTTAACAGTGAAAGAATAAGATTCGAATCGATGTAAATCATATTTATCTCCATCGTTAATTTGGTTACCGCTTATAGCATCATAGACTAATAGTTCATCAGTTGGTGTGACATCACCTTTAGTAAGGTTAATGTTTAACTTAACTTCATCTAATTTTCTATTCCCGGAAGTAGAGATTGTTTTAATAATAATGGTGCTAGATTTCTCTTCATTAAGCGCGGTAGTAGAAATTAAACCTTTATCATTTACATTAATAAATGAGCTGTCACCACTATTCTTTAACGAATAGGAAGTCGTGTATCTTGTATTAGAAGTAATACTAGTCATGATTTGATAATTACTTCCAGATTTAAGGGTTAAGGTATATGTTTTAGTGTCACTATCAAAAGTAAGATCAGAGTTTGTTAAAGTTATGTTAGCGAATTCAGTTTCTTTAACGGTAACACTTACATATTGTTCATACACTCTCTTCTTTTGACCTTTTTTATAAAGTTCAACGATGAAGGTAGAAATATAAGTTTTATCGACTACGTCTCTAACAGTAACTAAACCTTTATCGCTAACAGTGAAAGGAATTTCATCTTTAGAAAGATAATAACTAAAGTAATAGGTGTTACCTAATTTATCATCGATATTGGTACGAATTTGATATGTATCACTTGGGTAAAGAGTCATTGAATAATAAGAGACATCACCCGAAGTTTCATAAGAAAGAATATCATCGGTAATAATTTCAAAAGAGGTTATTTGTTCTACTTCGGTTGTAGAACTATCTTTAGAGCTACCGCCATCTCCTCCAGGAAATAAGGAACATCCAGATAAAAGTAATGGGAAAATAGTTCCAAGTAATAAACTAATCTTTCTACTATTCTTCATAATAATTGTCTCCTAGCGTCTATTCGTTTCATTATAATAAATATAGGTTTCTACTTATTATTTTATAATAACGAAGCATTATACGACAAATATTTGTGAAATAAAAAGGCAGTATTAGTAAACTGCCAATCTTATGTCTATGGAGCATCCGGGGGGAATCGAACCCCTACAGTTAGCTTGGGAAGCTAAAGTTCTACCACTAAACTACGGATGCATGTGCACTCCTTAGTTAAGAGTGCAAGTAATAGTCATCCCACTTGAAGTGACTGAATCAAATGATACACTCCAATTAAAGGAATTTCCATTATTAAATTTAGTGCTTCCTGGGAATTGAGATTTATATTTAGAAATTGTGAAGGTATCCCCAGTTTTAAATAGATCACTACTACTAATGTAGTTATTATTGCTATAGGTAGTAGTTGTGTTATTACGAACTAAGTAGTTTTCTCGATATAAAGTGCTACCAGCGTAACTAATTTCTCTTCCACCAGTTGAACTATTCCCAGTCGCGTGAACAACCCCATAATGTGGGACGTGTTTATCATCATAATAGCCACGATTTGCTGGGAAAGAAGTAACTGTTCCACCACCGATATTTCCTTGTGCAGTTATTGAAGTAACATCATATAATCTAGCGTCAATATGCCATACACGAACTCCAGCCACATTTGGTCCTTTTGGATAATTACCTGAATATGCATAAGTACAATCTAATTCATTTAATCCGGTTGGAGAGTAGAGCTCTAACAAGATGTATTCATCAAATGCAGAGCCACTATAAGATGGGCTTAAAAGGACAAATTCTCCACTGGATTCAATAGGTTTAACAGTAAATGTACATGTTTGAGTTGGAACATAAGGAGTGGCCCAGCCTAAAGAATAACGAGAATATGGATCATGCGCGCCAACATTCATATCTTGCATTGAAAATCCACCAGTAGGTTGGGTCGCATTTCCATAATCATAATAATCTTGTAAGCCAAAGACATGCCCCATTTCATGAATAAATGTGTGAGCATCAACTGTACAGTGTGAGGTGTCACCATTTCCATAATTCGTACCAGCACGGTTATAAGCTTTTGTGCCACTTGAATACATAAAGTCATATGATGCCCAGAAGAAAATGTTGCCTTGAGGGTCATTCACAGTACCTTCTCGGTTGCCATTAGATGTGCAATACGCCCACATATTAGATGCACTAGAGGATCCCATAGCTTGATAATCAGGAGCGGCATAAATAAGCATGACTCCATCAATATAGCCATCAGAGTTGCTATCAAAACTCTTTAAATTTGATAAACCTTGGCTTTCTTTATACCAAGTGACTGCATCGGTAAGTAAAGCGATTGTTTTATTTCCATCAGTGTAATAATAGGTTGAATCTTGTCCACATTCATACCAATCGGATACTGTGCCACTTAAAGAAACTTTATTAAATGAATCGGTCTCATAATATGTTTTAACACTATGCCAGCCGGTGGCACTTGTTGTCCCAAAATAGGCAGTTTCTATATCACTTCTTACATTATTCTTCTTAGTATCAGATTTTATATAAGTTGAAGAATCATTAAACCATACTGGAATAACAAGTAATTTAGGATTACCAGTTTGAGGACAATAAGTAGAATAATAAGCGTTTTGTTCGGTATAGTTTTTATATGTTACGGTTGGAGTTAATTTAGAAGGCTTATATTCTTCGCTTGTGAATTCACTTGTACTTTCTTCACTACTACTTTCTGATGTAGATTCTTCGCTAGATGATTCTGAAGTTATGGATTCACTACTTGTGCTTTCTTCACTAGAAATAGAAGTTTCTGAAGTAGTTGATTCTTCTGAAGTAGTAGAAGTTTC
>CAMOYS010000022.1 GCA_946630435.1 uncultured Caryophanales bacterium
CATGTTCAACGAATTTCTAAAAGATTAAATATGGTTAAAGAATCAGATTCAGTTTTAGAAATGGAACATAAGCTTGTTAAACAAATCCCAAGTGAAAGATTAGTTAAGATTAATCATCAAATCATTTGGTTTGGTCGTGAAATCTGTAAAGCTCAAAATCCACACTGCGAAAAATGTGCCTGCACTGGTTTCTGCTCCTACTATAAAAAGAAAAAATCTACTATTTAAAGTAGACTTCTTGAACAATAGGAAGATAATCGAGGCGAGGACTATAGCCTCTTTTTATTTGATGTCCATACTTTTTAACATCTTCATATGGAATAGATTTACGTTTTTCTTTATTAATAAAATCGATTATATAAGAAGCATCTAATAAATATGTATCATTATTAAGTAAGGCAAATTCAATAATGAAGAAAGCAATTCCACCATGCTCAATTACTTTAGATAAATGTTTAATTTGATGTTCGGAGATATTTGCTAATGGGAATGAAGTTTTTGATCTTGTGGATTTAGCTTCGAAATCTAAATATCTTCCTTTATAAACACCGTTATAGTCAGTTGTTGATTGTTTTTCAAAGTAGGCATTAGTAATTCTAGCTCCTTTTGTGTAATCAACTTTAACAATATTTATTGGAGTTGGTCTTTTTGTAACAAGACACAAATTCTTCTCTAGATAATATTCGTTTGAAAGGTTTAAATCGTATTCTAAACCCATTCCACGATTAGCCGCGGATTTATGGAGCTTGGCTGAGACAATTTTCTTATCCGCTTGAGTTCCTATAGGTTTTTTTGTTTCAAATGTCTTACCATTAGGATACTTAACGGTCATTATTCAATTTCCTCTAAGATTAATTTTTCAAACTCTTCAGGAGTTACTGATTCGTTATTAACTAACTTATTAATTAGTTTATGAACACACTCTGGATATTGTTTGGATTTAGCGATCGTATCTTTATAATGAACCGCGACAATTTCAGGATGTTCTATTAAAGCTTCATATAAATAAACAAGGTTATAAGTATCTGCTAAAGCATTATGTTTGGTGCCTTTAAAATCAACTTGGAATTCATTAAGCGCATTAGATAATGAATAACTATTTCCGTGTTCATCTTTAATATATTGATACATAAACTCCGCTAAATCGAAGTTATGCTTAATCATAATTTTAATATCTTCAGTTGGCGCGTCTAAATTATAGGCTTGGGATTGCGCTAAAATTCTCGCATCGTGATTTCCATAGGTAATAAATAAAGTAGAAGTAAAGCTTTTACCAAGATATTTCTTTAAACCTTGAATTACTTCTCTTAACTTTTTGCCTTCTTTTTTAATCTTTTCATCAGTAAGACCAGTTAAATCTACAACAATCTTGCCTATTTTATTTTTAGGAATTACTAATGAATAGAATGGTTTAGCGATTTTCTTCACTGTACCATCTTTCTTTAAATCAACTCTTAAAGCACCAATAGCAATCATTTCATGAGAAAATTGTGTTCCCTCTAAATCAAGGAAACATAGTGTTTTTCTTCCGTTTACGATCTTTTGAAGTGCTCGCATAATGACAATATTATATACGAAAAATCAAATTATTCTTAAATAATTGTATAAAGTTTAATTTATATCTATAATTATCGCATGGCGGAAAAACTAAATTTCACATCTCAATCTTTACTTGAACTTGAATTTACAAAGAATGTCCGTGGATATGATCCACTTCAAGTTGATATGGCTTTAGATAAAGTCATAGCCGACTTAAGACATTATGAGAAATTTAAAGCGGACGCTATCCCGTATATTCAAGAGCTTGAAAGATCAATCTA
This sequence comes from uncultured Caryophanales bacterium, assembly GCA_946630435.1. GTDB lineage: Bacteria > Bacillota_I > Bacilli_A > RFN20 > CAG-826 > Fiminaster. The sequence goes on from CAMOYS010000022.1 coordinate 1,821, forward strand.
TGACTTAAAAGAGAAAAATAAAGAGCTTGAAGTTGAGATTGCAAAGATGAATAATCGTTTATCCAACATCAAAGATAACCCTGGTGTTTCGAAGGAGAACATCGAGTTACTTAAAAGAATTGACGTTCTTGAAAAAGCCTTATATAAACAAGGCATTGATCCTTCAAAAATATAACTAAATTCCGGCCTGGATAATTGCTCCTAATTTATTAGGAGAGGAAAGTCCATGCTCGCACCATCTGTGATGATGGTAGTGATTGCGCTAGCGGAAAAAATAACGCTAGGTATGCGGGAGCGCATAACGGCGGAACTAGTCTAAAACTTCGGTCATGATGATGTTCCTGAAAGTGCCACAGTGACGATTTTAGTGGAAACATTAAAGTGGAACGGGTAAACCCCACAAGCGAGAAACCCAAATTTGGTAGGGGAGGTTAGATAAGAGAAACGAATCAAATCTAGCACGTGTAAACGTAGATAAATTATTATCCTAGACAAAACATGGCTTATAGGGTCGGAACTCAAAAAAAGAATTATGAATTTACCAACAAAGATTACAGTAACAAGAATTGCCTTAATAGGGGTAATGCTATTAGGACTTTTAGTCCTAGCTTGCATTCCTGACTTAGTCGTACCTGATTTAGTTATTGGAGACGCTCATATTAATCCAATTTATATTGCGGTCTTTTTTATCTTTATTCTTGCCTCAGTTACAGATGCAGTTGATGGCCATTTAGCTCGTAAAAATAATCAAGTTACTAATTTAGGAAAATTTCTTGATCCAGTCGCTGATAAAATGCTTGTTAACGCGACTATGATTTTCCTTTTAGTCCCACAAGCATATGCTTTATCTCATGCTAGAGGATATTTAGCAAATACCATTATGATGTTCTGTGTCATCTTAATGATTATTAGAGATTTAGTAATTGATGTTTTAAGACTTATCGCCGTTGAAAAGAAAGTTGTTATTGCGGCGAATAAATACGGAAAACTTAAAACAATTTTCCAAATGGTGGCCATTCCATGTGTCTTAATTAATGACTGGCCATTCTGCTATATCGACTTCGCATTTCCTGAACCATTAAAAATTTGTTATATTTTCTTTTATTTAGCTACCATTATGTCATTAGTTTCTGGTATAATTTATATAAAGCAAAACATTAATGTTTTGAAAGAGACTAATTAATATATGCAAAGACTAGTAAATTTACTTAAAGAAAAAGGACTCACAATTGGATCAATTGAATCACTTACCGGTGGTTTATTTGCTAGTGAAATTACATCTGTTCCAGGTGCCTCAAAAGTTTATAAAGGTTCAATTGTAACATACGCTACAAGTGAAAAGATTAACTTACTTCACATTGATAAAGATTTAATCGATAAATATGGTGTTGTCTCTAAGGAAGTTGCTTATGAGATGGCAAAAAAAGGAAGAAAAGTATTAGATACTGATTTATGTGTTTCATTTACTGGTAATGCCGGTCCAACTTGTGAACCTGGAGGTCAACCTGTTGGTAAAGTCTTCATCGGAATTAGTGATAAAAATATTACAAAAACCTATGAATTTGACTTTCAAGGTGACAGAAATTTAATAAGAAATTTATCTAAAGATAAAGCGTTAGAGCTCTTATTAAATTTTCCCAAATTTTGATCAATTTTGCATTATTTAACCCCTATATATGATATAAGGAGAAAAATTACGATTATGAAAGAAAAACAAGAAAATCAAAACATGAAAGAGTTGCTCGAAAGCACACTCAAACAAATCGAAAAAGCTTATGGCAAAGGCGCCGTAATGAAACTCGGTGACCGTCCAAAAGTTGATGTTGGTGTCATCTCTTCTGGTTCTTTACTAATTGATAATGCTCTTGGTGTAGGTGGATACCCACTCGGACGTATTATCGAAATCTATGGTCCAGAATCATCAGGTAAAACAACTTTAGCTCTTACTGCGATTGCTGAATCTCAAAAACAAGGTGGTAGAGCGGCCTTTGTTGACGCTGAACACGCGATTGATCCAGATTACGCGAAAGCATTAGGGGTTGATATCGATGAATTAATCCTTTCTCAACCTGATAGTGGTGAACAAGCTCTTGAAATCGTTGAGATGCTTGCTCAATCAGGAGCATTCTCAATTATTGTTGTTGACTCAGTTGCTGCTTTAGTTCCACAAGCTGAACTTGATGGCACAATGACTGATAACCAAGTTGGTTTACAAGCTAGACTTATGTCTAAAGCTATGAGAAAGATTGCCGGTGTCTTAAATACCCATAACTGCACAGTCATCTTCCTTAACCAATTAAGAGAAAAAGTTGGTGTTATTTATGGTAATCCAGAAACCACGACTGGTGGCAAAGCTCTTAAGTTCTATGCTTCAGTCCGTATTGATATTCGTAGAGCGGAAGCAATTAAGGATGGATCAAACATTATTGGTAACACTGTTAACGTTAAGATTGTTAAAAACAAAGTTGCCCCTCCATTTAAAAACTGCCAAATTGAAATCATCTATGGTCATGGTATCAATAAGTTAGCGGAAATCCTTGAAGTAGGTGTTCAAGTTGGTGTCTTAAAAAGAGTCGGTTCTTGGTATGAATACGAAGGTAATAGATTTGCTAATGGTAAAGAAGCTGGCAAACGTTACTTAGAAGAAAATCCAGAATTTGCGAAAGAATTAGACGATAAAATCCGCTCTTTAAAATAAAAATAGTTAAGCTGAGTCCCTGCTAAAACAAACTCAGTTTTTCTTTTAACTTTTAAATCAATTACTTAATTGTTATAATCATTTTGTACTTTTGAATAGTACTTATTACCATAGATTAATTTCTAAACTTCTCAGGAACCATCCTGTTAAAAAATATATCTAAGCCCACTTTTTTATGTTGTGGGCGGTAATAATTTGATTTTATTATGTGTTATCTTCTTATAGAAGATGCACACTACATTTATAAAGGAGGAAGAAAAATATGATGGAAATTTATTTAGCCATTATCTTAATCATTGTTGCCCTCCTCGTTGGTGCTGGCGGTACTCTTGCCGTCTTTTTACTTGTCCCATCTTTAAAGAAAAAAACTGCTACTAAAAATGCCGACAAAATTGTTCGTGATGCCGAAATCAAAGCGGAACAAATTCGTAAGAATGCCCAACTCGATGGTAAACAAACTGTTGCAGAAATGAAGCAAGAAGCGGAAAAGGATATCCGCGAAAGAAAACAAGAATATCTTCAACTTGAGAATAAGCTCAATCAACGTGAAGCTAATATCGATAGAAGAGATGCTAACCTTACCAATAAGGAACAAATCTTGGAAGATAAGACTGAAAACCTTAATCATCGTTTAAGAGAATGCGACAAGAAAGAAACTCTCTTACAAGAAAAGATTGACTCTATTATCGGTGAACTTGAAAAAGTCGCTCAATATAGTGTTCAAGAAGCTAAAGATGAGATCTTTGCTAGAGTAGAATCTAAACTTTCTAAAGAAATCGCAGCCTTCATCAAAAATAAAGAAGATGAAGCAAATGAAAAAGCAGAAGAAAATGCAAAGAACATTCTTGGCCTTGCTATTTCTAAATTCTCTCAAGAAGAAGTTACGGAAAGAACAGTCTCTGTTATCGCTCTTCCAAGTGATGAAATGAAAGGAAGAATTATTGGTCGTGAAGGTCGTAACATTCGTTCCTTAGAACAACTCTTAGGTGTTGATTTAATTATTGATGACACTCCTGAAGTTATTACTGTTAGTTGCTTTAACCCAATTAGAAGAGAAATCGCTAAACGTACTTTAGACTTATTAATTAAAGATGGTCGTATCCAACCAGGAAGAATTGAAGAAGTCACCGCTAAAGTAAGTGCTGAAATGAATCAACAAATCCAAAAAGCAGGTGAAGACGCTGCCTTTAAACTAGGCCTTCCAAAGATTAATAAAGAATTACTTACCTATGTTGGAAGACTAAAATACCGCACTTCCTATGGCCAAAACGCTTATGATCACTCTATGGAAGTTGCTTATTTAGCAGGCATTATGGCTGCTGAACTTGGCTTAGATCAAAACTTAGCTAAACGTGCTGGTTTATTACATGATATTGGCAAATCCGTCGACTTTGAACAAGATGGAAGCCACGTTGAACTTGGTGCTAGACTTGCTAAAAAATATGGTGAACCAGATGTTGTTATTAACTCCATCGAATCTCACCATGGTGATGTTCCTGCAAAATATGTTATTGCTCACTTAGTTCAAGCTGCTGATACTCTTTCTGCGGCTAGACCAGGTGCTAGAAGTGAAACACTTGAAAACTACGTTAAACGTATTGAACAACTTGAAACTATCTGTAAATCCTATGAAGGTGTTAACCAATGCTACGCGATGCAATCTGGCCGTGAAGTCAGAGTCATGGTTATGCCAGACAAGGTTGATGATTTAAGTGCGTTCAAACTTGCTCGCGATATTAAAGAAAGAATTGAAAACGAAATGACTTATCCAGGTCAAATCAAAGTTTCAGTTATTAGAGAATATCGCGCGACTGAAGTTGCTAAATAATTATGAGAATACTCTTCTTTGGTGATATCGTTGGTGCACCTGGCCGTAAGGCTGTGAGTGCCAACCTTGAAAAACTTGTGGAAAAATATCACATTGATTTTGTTATCGCTAACGGAGAGAACGCATCTCATGGAAAAGGTCTAACTGAGAAGAATTATTTATATCTTTTAAATGCGGGAGTTAACTGTGTTACGTTAGGTAACCATTACGCTTCTAAAGAAGAAATTAAAGACTATATAAATGATGCTGATTCTTTAGTTAGACCTTTAAATTTAGTTAATTCTTTTGGGGGAGTTGGAAGTAGAGTCTTTTCCGTAAACGGCTATAAGATTAGAGTTACAAACTTAATGGGTGTGGCGTTTATGAAAGAAGAATATAAAAACCCATATCAAAGTTTAAGAGAATTAATTGATGAACATAAAGGCGAAGATGAAATCCATATCGTAGATTTACATGCGGAAGCTACTGGTGAAAAGATGTCTTTAGCCTACGCTTTCGATGGCGAAGTAAGCGCCTTTATTGGCACACATACACATGTCCAAACTAATGATGCGAGGATCCTTCCTAAGGGTACTGGCTTCATGAGTGATGTTGGAATGTGTGGAGCATATAATGGAGTTCTTGGTTTTGATTCTAACTCAGTTATTAATAAGACTTTATTTGGTGATTCAAAGCCATTTACTATTAATGATAAAGATGATCATTTAATTAACGCTTGTGTCCTTGATATCGACGAAAGAAGCGGGCTCTGCAGGGAAATTTTCCCAATTAAGGTGGTGGATGTTCGTGGCAAATAAACCATTATATAAGTCCTTACCTGATTCAAAACTCGAACGTAAAAGAAATATTGATATTCATTTTAATCATGAAAAAATTGCTATTCCTGAAACATTAAAAAAGTTCGCTAAAGGGAAAACATATTTTATTCATACTTTTGGTTGCCAAGCTAATTACCGCGATGAAGAAATTATGGCGGGTATGCTTGAAAAAATGGGCTACAAGAAGAATGATGATATTAATTCCGCTGACTTCATTTTACTTAATACCTGTGCAGTTAGAGAAAACGCGGAACAAAAAGTATATGGCCAAATTGGTAACTTAAAGATTGTTAAACAAAACGACAAAACTAAAATCATTGCCTTATGTGGCTGTATGGTTCAACAAAAGCATGTTATTGAAACCGTTATTGATAAATATAAACATGTCGATTTAATTTTCGGTACTCATAATATTGATGAATTACCTTCAATGTTAGAAGAAGTAGTTCTTAAGAAAGTTAGATTAGTTAATGTTAAATCTCTTCCAGGAGATGTTAGAGAAAACCTTCCATCATCAAGATTATCCAAATTTAAAGCGTTTGTTAATATTTCATATGGCTGCGATAAGTTCTGTACATATTGCATAGTTCCATATACACGGGGGAAAGAACGTTCCCGTTTAATGGAAGATGTTATTAATGAATGTAAAGAACTTAGAGATGCTGGATATAAAGAAGTAACCTTACTAGGTCAAAACGTTAATGCCTATGGTAAAGACTTTAAAGACGGAACAAGTTTTGCTCATCTATTAGAAGAGGTAGCTAAATTAGGAATTCCTCGCGTTAGATTTTTAACATCACATCCTTGGGATTTTACTGAAGATATGATTGATGTTATCGCTAAATACCCAAATATCATGAAGTATATCCATCTTCCTGTTCAATCTGGTAATGATGAGATTTTACGTTTAATGAACCGTAAATATACATCTCAAACATATAAAGAATTAGTAGATAAGATTAGAGCGAAAATTCCAGACATCGCTTTATCTACAGATATCATCGTTGGATTCCCAAATGAAACATATGAAGAATTCTTAGATACAGTTAAGATGGTTAACTATGTTAAATATGATTCTGCTTTTACCTTTATTTATTCTCCAAGAAAGAATACTCCTGCGGCAGAAATCAAAGATAATGTTACTCCAGAAGAAAAATCTAAACGTTTTAAAGAACTTGTTAAAGCTTTAGAAGTTACAGTAGGAGAATCATCCGCTCGTATGGTCAATAATACATATGACGTTTTAGTGGAATCAGTGAGTGAAAAAGATCCTACAATGATGTCAGGTTATACTGAATCAAATAAATTAGTCCATTTTAAAGGCGATGTATCTTTAATTGGAGAGATTGTAAAAGTTAAAATTAATGAAAGCCATACATATTCTTTAATCGGAGAATTAGTTAATGACTGAAGTTGATAAATTACTTCAAAACGCGAAAGAAAATTTATATCAAAATGAGCTTGTTAAAGAATATTTTCGTTTGGCAGAAATTATTAAAAACGACGCAGAACTCCAGTCTTTGGAACAAAATATGAAAGTCCATGAAAGAGGAATGACTCTTAATATGGATAATGATGAAGTCTATTTTAAAGAGAAAGAATTATTCGAAAAATATAAATCTGAAATTGAACAAAACCCTATTTATATTGATTTTAAAAATGTTGAAGAAGAAGTATTTGCATTATTATTAGAAGTGAAAAGAACGTTAGAGTAATGATTATTGTATTATTAGGACCTACTTGTACTGGAAAAAGTGATACTGCGCTTAAACTCGCTAAGCTTTATAATGCTGAAATCATTAATGGTGACGCATTCCAAATATATAAAGAACTTAATATCGGTGTAGCAAAACCACCTTTAGAATATCTAAAAGCAGTTTCTCATCATTTATACTCTTTTGTTAATGTTGATAAACCTTATTCAATTAAAGATTATCAAACTGATTTAAGAAATAAGATTAATGATATTTCTAAAAGAAATAAGAACATTATAATTGTGGGTGGTTCTATGCTTTATATCCGCGCTGGATTATATGATTACGCTTTTAACGATGAAAAAGAAGAAATAGATCAATCGAAATATGATAGTTATACAAACGAAGAGCTACATGCCTTACTTGAAAAGATTGATCCAGAAGACGCTAAAAAGATTCACTTTAATAACCGTAAACGTGTTTTAAGAGCGTTAGCAATTTATGAAACTAGTGGCTCCTCTAAGAGCGAAATTATTAGTAAACAAAGCCATAAACCAATATATGATTGTATGTTCTTTACTCGTGATATTGATCGCGCTACTTTATACGATAAAATTAACAAAAGAGTGGACTATATGGTCTTAAATGGATTAATTGATGAAGTTAAAGACCTCTTAAAAGACCATGATAAAAACCTTCAATCTCTTCAAGCAATCGGCTATAAAGAAGTGATTGAATATCTTGATAATAAACTCACATTAGATGAGACAATTGAACTAATTAAAAAGAACACTAGAAACTACGCGAAAAGACAAATGACTTTCATTCGTCATCAATTCGAAGTTTCTTATTATAAAAACGATGACGAACTAATCGAACTAATTAATAAAGAAATCGCTTAATATTTATTGATAAATAAATCTCTTTGTTGTATTCTCTAATAAATCATTTGATTATTGTGACTCAAAAAGAGATTATTTTTTGTGTATGGAGGAGCCAATATGATTGAAAATATCGAACTTATTGCTAGAAAAGCAAATATTCCTGAAAAGTATGTAGAAAGATACGGAAATGATAAGGCTAAAATTAACCTTGATATCATGGAAGATCTTAAAGATAAGAAAAATGGCAAACTTGTTTTAGTTAGCGCTATTACTCCAACTAAAGCTGGTGAAGGTAAAACTACCATGTCCATTGCTTTAACAGAAGGCTTAGCTAAGATTGGTGAAAATGTTATGCTCGCCCTTCGTGAACCTTCTTTAGGTCCAGTCTTTGGTCTTAAAGGTGGTGCAACTGGTGGTGGTTTAGCGTCTATTGAACCTAGAGAAGATATTAACTTACATTTCACTGGTGATATGCACGCCTTAACTTCTTCAATTAACCTTATCGCTGCGATTATCGATAACCATATCTTCCAAGGCAATGAATTAAATATTAATCCAGACCGTATCGTTTGGATGAGAGCGTTAGACATGAATGACCGTGCTCTTCGTGAAATTCAAGTTGGTTTAGGAAATAAAAATGGTGTTCCACATCGCAATGGTTTCCAAATTACTGTCGCTTCTGAAATGATGGCTATTATGTGTCTTGCTAAAGATGAAGAAGACTTCAAGAAGAGATTAAATAACATCATTGTTGCTTATACATTTGATGAAAGACCTGTTTATTTAAGAGAACTTCGTATTTCAAATGCGATTATGAAACTCATGAAACAAGCCTTAAAACCAAACCTTGTACAAACAGTTGAAAATAACCCAACCTTAGTCCATGGTGGTCCATTTGCAAATATCGCTCACGGCTGTAACTCAATTATTGCCTTAAAGCTTGCTTTAAAACTTGGAGATATCGTTGTTACAGAGGCTGGCTTCGGTGCTGATCTTGGCGCTGAAAAATTTATGGATATTTGCATGCCTAACGCTAACCTCAAGCCAGATGCTGCAGTTATCGTTGCCACAATTAGAGCTCTTAAACAACATGGTGGTGTAGCATTTGAAGAACTTGATAAACTTAATGTTCAAGCGGTTAAAGATGGTATTCCAAACTTAGCCCAACACTTAGAAAATATTCAAAAATTCGGTGTTCCTGTAATCGTTGCTATTAACCACTTTGCTAATGACTACGAAGAAGAAATCAAAGTCCTTAAAGATTGGTGTGAAGAAAACCATTATGAAGTATCCTTTGTTGATGCTTTCTTAAAAGGTGGAGATGGTGCTATTGATTTTGCTCAAAAAGTTAAACATTTACTTGAAACAACTAAATCAAACTATCATCCACTTTATGACTTCAATTTAGATATTAAGACTAAGATTGAAATCGTTTGTAAAGAAATCTATAGAGCAGAAACAATTGAATTCTCTCCACTTGCCTTAAAACAAATCGAAACATATACCAAACTTGGTTATGATAAGACACCTGTTTGTATGGCAAAAACACCATTATCATTTACTGATAATCCAAAAGTTAAAGGCGCTCCAAGAGGATTCACTATGCATATTAAAGAAGTTAACCTTTCTGCTGGTGCTAACTTTATCGTTGCCTTAACTGGTGCAATTATGACTATGCCAGGTCTCCCACTTGTTCCTGCTGCAGTCAAAATGGAAGATGAATAATGAAGGATTTAAATTACGAGCTTTATGATATTGTGGAAATGAAAAAACCACATCCATGTGCAAGCCATTCTAAGTTATTTCAAATTGTTAGATTAGGCGCCGATTTAAAAATTCAATGCCAAGGATGTGGAAATATTATTCTCATTCCTCGAGATACATTTAACACAAAATTCAAAAAAGTTGTAGAGCATAAAGATAATATATCTTTCACTTCTAAATAGAATTAAATTTTTCCCAAAATTTCGACATTTTTTATCCCAAACATCACTACTTAATAGTGTAGGGGTGAAATATGTCGTTTTTTGTTCTTAAGCATGTAACCAAGACTTACTCTATTGAAAAGAGATCTTTTAATGCACTTAATGATGTTACGTTATCGTTCGCGAATAAAGGTCTAGTTTCAATCGTTGGGAAATCTGGAAGTGGAAAGTCCACTCTTTTGAATGTACTTATGGGTTTAGAAAAGCCTACTAACGGTGAAGTTTATTATAAGAATCAGAATATAACTAAAATCTCTAAATCATCTTTTTCGAAGTTACATTTATTTGAGGTTTCGATGATATATCAACACTACAACATCTTTGACGAATTAACCCCGTTAGAAAACGTAATTCTTCCTTTACTAATTAGAGGGACAAATCCAAAAAGAGCTGAAGATATGGCTTTAAAACTCTTTAGAAAGTTCTCCTTAGGTTACTTATTAAAACAAAATACCGAAGTACTTTCTGGTGGTGAAAAACAAAGAATTGCTATCTTAAGAGGATTAATTACTAATCCAAAAGTTATTCTTGCGGATGAACCAGTTGGAGCGCTTGATAGCACCAATGCTACCTTGGTGATGGATATGTTTAAAGAGATATCTAAAGAAAAGCTCGTCATCATGGTTTCCCATCATAAAAAGTTAGTGGAACAATATTCAGATCGAATTATTTCTATTGAAGATGGAAAGATAGTTAGTGATGAAATAATAAATGAATATAAAGGCTACGATAGCGATAACACTCTTAAAACTAGTTATTCAAGTATTTGGACAAAGTTATTCATTAAGAAGAATTTAAAAGCAAATCTTAAGAAGAATATCTTTTCGTTAGTAGTTAATGTCTTTGGCTTTTTAGTAATAATGTTATCTTTTGGTTTTTCAAATGGATCAAAAGAATCTGAAAGAGAAGCTTTAAGAAATAACCTTGCCTGTGAAAGAGCAACGATTACTAAAAAGATTACATATAAAGTCGATAATTCACCTTTATCTTTTATTAAACAAACAAGACCTTCTAGAGATGAAGTTACCGAATTAGTTAAACCAAATTTCCATGCAGAAGTCACTTATAATTATTCATATCTTTTTTCTGATTATCCTGAAATTACTTATAATTCTACTCGAATTGATAGTGCTGAATTTATACCAATCTATTCATTAAGTGAATCCTTTACTTTGCCTAAAGTTTTAAAATACGGAGCAATACCTACTAAAGAATCAATTGAACAAATAGTAGTAAATGAAGAGTTTGCTAAATC